>NZ_JANAVL010000016.1:0-69570 GCF_024213455.1 Domibacillus sp. A3M-37
GAGCCCGGTGCAATACCGGACTCATGCCAGCCAATTAGCTGCATAATTGAAACTCTAACTTTAAGGGGTCACTACCTGGCGGCGTTCTCTTTTTTAAAATCCGTTTAAAAATGGATTGCTGTCCATTTCTGTAATAATGGACGTTGCTGGTCCATGTCCAGGGAGCACAATCGTTTCTTCAGGCAGGGACATAATTTTTTCATTGATACTGTCAATCAAGACCTGGTGATTGCCACCAGCAAGGTCTGTACGCCCGATACTGCCCATGAACAGTGTATCCCCTGCAAATAAGGCGCCGCCTTCTTCAAAATAATATGAAACGCTTCCTGGCGAATGGCCGGGCGTATGCAGCAGTTTAAACGTGAACGAGCCAACAGTGAGCTCTTTTTCCTTGTCAATGAGGACATCTGCCGAAGGAGCGGTAATGACCCCCATGCCAAAACGGCTTGAACCGTTCAACTTTGGATTCTCAAGCCATGCTTCTTCTTCCTTATGAAGGTAGACAGGAATGTTGAACGTTTGTTTAAGCGAACCGACAGCGCCAATATGGTCAAAGTGAGCATGTGTCAGCAAGATAGCCAATGGCTCCAATTTATTTTCTTGCAGCCAGCTAACGAGCTGATCTCCCTCTGACCCCGGATCAAAAATAATACATTTAGACTCGTGGGAAAGCACGTAGCAATTAGTTTGCAGCGGGCCAAGCGGCAATTGAGTCCAATCCATATGATCTCCACCTTTCTCATTATCCTTTTGTATCGTAACAGGAAATCACCGCTGATAAAAGAATTATCCGTTTTCACTCTCGACAAATACTAAAAAAACTTATACAATAGGGGTGTGTTTTGCAATTACATAGTTCTTTTTATTGATTCATTATAGAAAGGGGTTTGGTACGATGAACGGTTTAACAATCATTTTTGCGCTTATTGCCATTCTTGCAGTATTCAGCACAATCAGTGCGTTGAAAAACAAAAACCCGCTCGGTATTTTCTTTGGACTTGGTACAGCTGGTGTTATCGGCTGGTTCACCATCATGACCATTTTAAATCATGGCTATCCAGCAGCCCATTAAAAAAAGCACCTGACTTTGATCGGGTGCTTTTTTCATGCAAAAAAACTGCCTCGAAAGGCAGTTTTTATTGTTCTTTTATCGCAGAATCCGGATCATAGAAGCGAAGCAAATCGCCATAGATCACCCGATCCGAATAATTTAATTCTGTTGCAGCTTTTTCGATATAAGGTGCACAGTAGGTTGCATCTGTTTGTTCACCTGTTGCTTTATCCCAGCATGCATCGCCGGCATATACGTAATCCTCAGTGACAAAACGGCCGTCACGGAATGCTGCGAAGTTTTCATGGTCTTCAGACAGCAAATCTTGTCCAAACTGGATGTCACCCTTCGTGTCGATTCCAAGAAGGTGCAATAGCGTTGGGCGTACATCTACTTGTCCGCCTACCGTTGAGATTTCTTGTCCATCCACACCTGGAATATGAATCAGAAATGGTACCTTTTGAAGCTCTGCTGATACGTAAGGCGTTACTTCCTTGCCAAGGTATTGAGCCATCGCTTCATTATGATTCTCAGAAATACCGTAATGGTCACCGTACAGGACAATGACAGAGTTTTCATACAGACCTGCTTCTTTTAAATCTTCTACAAAGGTTTTCAATGCTTCATCCGTATAACGGACAGTGACGAAATAGCGGTTTAACGTGCCGCTGTTAGAATTAAATTCATCGATCATTTTATCTTCTTCATCATAATAAAACGGATGATGATTCGTTAATGTGATCATTTTTGAATAGAACGGCTGCGGCATTTCTTTCATTAAGCCCACCGACTGTTCAAAAAACGGTTCATCTTTCATTCCCCAGTTCACACTGTTGTCTTCATTAACGTCATAATCATTTACATCATAAAAACGTTCATATCCGATCGCATCATACATAATATCGCGGTTCCAGAAGCTTTTGTTATTAGCATGCATTGCATTTGGAAAATAGCCGTTTTCTTTAAGCTTTTCAGCCATTGAATTAAACTCATTGCCTGAATGTGTAAAGAAAACTGCTCCACGGCTCAGCGGATAAAGAGAGTTTTCAGTTAAAAACTCAGCATCAGCCGTTTTTCCTTGTCCGGTTTGATGATAGAAATTCGTGAAGTTTAAGCTTTCTTTCGCAAAATCATTTAAAAATGGTGTAATTTCCTGGTCATTGACTTTATTGTTCATTACAAAAGCCTGTGTTGATTCAACAGATACCATAATTAAATTTTTCCCTTTTGCGGCACCGAACAATTCATCGTTTGGCGCTGCATAATTTGCATCAGAGAAGTTTCCGATTTCTGTTAATTCACTGCTGTCAGCCAGTGCACGCTGAGCGGACGATTTAGACTGAAGGAAAATGTCATAAATATGATAGTTAAATGTACCAATATTTTTCACAAGCATTTCCCGGTCAAACGTTCTTGTTAACAACTGGGGCCGTTCAATTTCCGCCAATCCAAGATTTAAAAACATAATCGCAGCAGCTGACAAAAAGTAAGCACGGCGATTCATTTTTGACATTGGGCGAAATTTCACAAACGATGGTTTAAATTTAAGCAGAAGAAATAAAATAATGACATCTGCAAAATACAAAATGTCAGCTACGTTAAACTCTTCTGTTACACTATTGCCAAGATCGGCAAAGTTACTCGTTTGAAATAAAAGCGGCATCGTAATAAAATCGTTGAAAAAGCGGTAAAAGACAACATTGGCAAACAGCAGGAAACTCAAGAAAAAGCTCATACCCAGTAGGTAACGATTACGTGTTTTATCGCTTTTAAAGAAAAATCCGACACCCATTGCCAGCATAATAAAGCTGAGCGGGTTAATCAGTAAAATAAATTCTTGCAGCGTGTTTTCAATATCCATGTTAAAGCTTGTTTTATAGACGATATATGTTTTCATCCATAAGAACAAAACAGCGACAGCAATAAGCGAAATGTTGCTGCGTATTGTTCTTGTCATTTTTCCAGCCTCCTCGTTACATCTGTAACAAAACCGTTCAGGGGTTAAAAATTTTTAACCTTTTGTAAATTGCCTTTTCCAATCTTAATACTTTTTTTACAAAAAATCAAACAGAATGCCAAAATAGCTCTATATAATAGTTTCATGACGATTCCGCTTGTTCAATCATACGTATAAAAAACAAAAAAGTTTCATAAAAAAAAGAGGCTGCCCCCAAACCATGGGACAGTCTCTTTCCATGTTAAACCGTCATGACTTTTGCCAAGTAGGCCGCACCGATCACACCGGCATCATTACCGAGCTGTGCTTTTTCTATTGACAGCACATCCATTGCACGCGGGAATGTATACTGTCTAACATACCCTTCCAGCGGTGTTAACAAAGCAGCTCCCGCCTCTGATACACCGCCGCCTAAAACAATTTTAGCCGGGTTTACAATGTTAGCAATATTGCCAATCGCAAGACCTAAATAAAAGGCACAGCGATCAATAACACGTTTTGCTGCTTCATCACCCGCTGCAGCTTGTTCGAATACGGTTCGGGCATCTGGGGCCTCTTTTCCTTCTTGTTTGTACAAGTTAACAATTCCCGTAGCCGAAGCAACCGTTTCAAGGCAGCCGTGCTTGCCGCAATTACAAAGGAATCCATTTTCCGGCTCAACGGTTATATGACCAATTTCTCCTGCTGCCCCGTTAACGCCTGTGATAATCATCCCTTTTGATACCACGCCGCCGCCAACCCCTGTGCCAAGCGTCACACATACAACGTCTCCTGTACCGCTTCCTGCGCCCCGCCACATCTCACCAAGTGCCGCACAGTTTGCATCATTTTCAATAAAGACAGGCAGTTCAATAGCTTCTTCAAGCAAGTTCTTTAATGGATATCCATTCGGCCAGCCGATGTTAACAGCCCCCGAAATTGTCCCTTCTACCGGATCAGCAGGACCCGGAGCGCCGACACCCGCTGCCAAAACGTCTACAGTAGTCAGCCCATCTGCCGCTAATTCTGCGTAAAAAGAGCGGGCGATGTCACCAACAATACGAGCGCCACTATCTGACCGATCAGTCGGAATAGACCACTTGCGAATAATGTCCCCTTCTGTCGTTAAAAAAGCCATTTTAATAGATGTTCCGCCAATGTCAAAAGCAGCAAGCCGTTTTTCTGCCATAATCACTTCTCCTGTTCTTTCTCTTTTTCAATTACAATCTGCTGGCGCAATAAAAGCAGCGCCATTTGGTATTCTTTCGGTTCCACTAGCTGGGACCGGTACAGCTCTTTTAGCTCCAGCTCCATCAACTGCAAATCCGCCACCCGGTTGCCGATATACACAAACACACCGTAGCGTTTTAGCAGCTGCTGAACATCAAAAATTGTTCTCATATTTTCACCCTGCTTTTATTCATTGGTCAATTTACCCGCAAGATCTTTGTACACTTGCTCATCTGGTGCATACTTCATCGCTGCTGCCGCAGATTTTGCAGCTTCGTTCCGACTGCCTTGTTCGGAATAAATAAGTGCTAAATTGTAATGTGCTTCATGAAAATCGTTTCGCAAAGCGACCGCTTGCTTAAAGTGTTTTTCTGCTTGTGTCAGGCGCCCATCACCCACTTCAATAAAACCCAGATAAAAATACGTTTCAGCAGAAGGTTTGCCGTCATTTTTGATAAAGTTTGATAAAATACGTTCTGCTTCCTGCTCATTTCCAGCATCAAGTTCTTCCGCTGCTCGTATGTTAATTGATTGAGCATCAACCGCTGCATATCCATGCTGAAATCCAAAAAACAAACCAGCGCCGACTGAGGCCAACGCCACTGCTGAAAACGCCATTTGCTGAAGCCGACGCCGCTTTTTTGGAAAGTGAACAATGCCCGTCGCTAAAAACCCGCCAATCAAGCCACCAATATGGCCCGCATTATCGATTCCGGGTATGGTAAACCCAAAAACAAGATTAATACCAATGACGCCGAGCACATTCATTCCCATTGTCCGAAAGAATAGCTTTGGTTTCGTGACACCAAAATAAAGAAGAGCACCAAACAAACCAAAAATAGCACCGCTTGCGCCCGCAGATAAATTTGGCGTCAGCAAAAAGCTTAGCAAGCTTCCTGTGAAACCAGAAAATAGATAAATCCAGAGAAACCGTAATCGGCCATATATTTGCTCAACTGCTATTCCTAAATAATATAAAGCCAATGAGTTCATTAAAAGGTGCAGCAGCCCAATATGCAAAAAGATCGGTGTAACAAAGCGCCACCATTCCCCTTCTAAAATGAGTAGATTAAACTTTGCACCAAATTGGATGAGCACTTCTGTATTGGTACTTCCACCAGCGAGTGTCATAAGTAAAAACATGATGATGTTAACGGCGGTAAAAGCATAGGTGAAAAAAGGCTTCCCATAATGAAAAAACCGCTTTTCTTCTTCTTTTCTCTTTACTTCATGTGATAATACTGCCCGCTCATATGCCGTTGCTTCGTCTTCCGCCCCATCAAAATCTCTCAGTTCCGGAACCGGCGATAAAATGGCTTCCAGCTCTTGAAGCGGCCCTGTTACTTCATCTTCGGTAAACAGCAACGTTGATGCTTTTGTTTTCCCACTTTCAGCTGGTCTGATGAATTGTGAAAACTCATCAACCGGTTTATTGGGAGACACAATGATATTTAACATAGTGAGTTTTCTTGTTCCTATTTGCTTTCGAAGTCGTTCGCCGATCCATAGTGTTTTCTCAATATCCCGTCTGAGACCGGCTGCCCATCCAAGATTTTGCCGGGACAGCCTGATAATGGCCGCTTCTTTGATCGAACGATTCTCAAGCAGTATTTCACTTCGATCCTGGCTCAGTCTGACTAGCGTATACTCCTGTTCCACTACGAGAAAATAAGCCAGCCGCCAAAAAATCACATCTATTTGCGTTGTCATTTCATCACTACTTTCGTCCATCCTGTTGATACCACTATAACGGAACTAATTCGGACGGTAAAGAAAGAAGGACAGTTTTTAGCAAATGATGATTTCTTCATCCGTCACAATTTTCTGAACAGGCAAATCGTACTTTTCAACCGGAAGTGTCTCAAGCAATTGAATGGAAAATGCCAATGAAATTGTTTGCCCTTCATACGAAGATAAAAAGCGATCATAGTAACCGCCGCCAAAACCAATTCGAAATCCTTTTTGATCAAAAAGAAGTCCAGGTACTATGACTAAATCTAATTGATTCGAAAAAATGGGTGTTGCTTTTTCAGGATTTGGCTCATAAAGACCCGCATAAACTTTTTCGAGATCCGAGAACTTCTCTAATCGGTAAAACTGCATGCTCTTGGTGTCCGGGCTGCATTTTGGCACACAAACAATTTTGCCAGTCAGCCAAGCGAAGCGAATCAGCTGCCATGTATCTACTTCAAAGTCAGCTGAAACTGTAATGGCAATCGTTTTGGCATGTTTCCATTCCGCAAGCGCATACATTTTTGCAGCTATATCGAAACTTTTTTGCTCATATACCGGCCGATCCATTGCAGCAAGCCGCTGCTTGATCATTTTCCTCATTTCTTTTTTGTCCATTTGCTCCTCCTCAACAGAAAAAACAGCAGGAAAGTCTCCTGCTGCTTACTTCGTTTCGCGGTGCACTGTCACTTTTTTCAATCGCGGGCTGTATTTTTTCAACTCGAGACGATCCGGGTTGTTACGTTTGTTTTTAGTTGTAGCATAGTTACGGTCACCGCTCTCAGTGCAAGCTAATGTAATGTTTACACGCATGTTTTTCCCTCCAAACTTGTCTCGCTTATTTTCAAGTCATTTGCGACTTTACTATAATAGCACCTTTTCGTCAGAAATACCAGCCTGTTTTTTCAACATTGACGAATAAGAATCCGACCGCTCCAAATGCCCGCTTTTTTCTTGCAAAACAGAAGCAGAAAATGTGTTAGACAACGGATAAAATGGCGTCAATCGGCTTGTAATTCCAGGGATTCCTCGCTTCAACCGCTTTTCAGCCAGCTTATATGCGCGATGCGTGCCAATATCCTGCCAGTACGCATTTGTTTCATATACATAAATCGGTTCCTGATTGGCAAGAAGTGCCGGAAAAACATCTTTCGCAAAATCTACTTCTCCTTGAAAAAAATATTCTTCAAAAAGAGATGGTTCAATTAAATAAATGCCTGTGCTCACCTGATTTGTCCACAAATGAGCCTCAGAAGGTTTTTCTAAAAGCGACAACAGTCTGCCTTTTTGATCAGTCAAACAAACACCAAATTGTTCAGGGCGCTCAGCCATCGCTGTGACAATTGTAATACGCGCCCCTTTCTCCTTATGAAAATCATACACATGACGAAGCGGTACATTTGTTAATGCATCCCCGCTTAAAACTGCCAATGTTTCTTTGAACAATCCACTTGAAGCAAATAAACTTCCTGCCGTACCGAGCGGCTTATGTTCTTCAATATATTGAATGTCCAGTCCATTTTGCTGTCCAAATCCTGCGTGCTGCTGAATAATTTCCTTTTTGTAGCAAACTGTCATGATGACCCGAGAAATGCCATTCATTTTAAAAACGTTTAAGTTGTAATCCAAAAGAGGTTTATTCAGTAAAGGGACCATTGGCTTTGGTATGCGGTCGGTAATCGGGCGCAATCGCTTTCCCCGCCCCCCAGCAAGCAAGATGCCTATCATGTGCGAACCCCTTCCATTTTTTTGATGAAAACGGTTTGATCATATACCTTTTCTGTTTGTGCACTGATGTGATTCCAGCTGTAAAGCTCTTTTGCCATTTCATGCCCATTTATACCAAGTTCATTTGCATATTCAGGCTGATCAAGAATAGCAGCTAGTTTTGTTGATAAATCTTCCGCATTTCCAGGCTCGAATAAAAGACCGGTTTGTTTATGCAAAACAAACGATTTTAATCCCCCTGTTGCGGCTGCAATGACGGGCTTTTGAAATGCCATCGCTTCAAGAGCTACAATTCCAAACGGTTCGTACAAGCTTGGAAACACAGCTGCTTCACATGTTTGGAATAACGCTTTCCTCTCTTCATCACTGACATATCCGACAAAATGAATCTTATTTTCAAGTCCACGTTTTTTGACCTCTTCACGCCATGTTTCAAGTAAAGGACCCTTACCCGCAATAATAAACTGAATATTTTCTTTTTTCAAGTCTTTTAAATGGATATTAAAAAATGTTTGAAAACCTTTTTCAAATACCATTCTTCCAATCGAGAAAATAAAGGGCTTTATATGACTAAACCGTGTATGGGTTGAGACATTCGCTTCAAACTCAACACCATTTGGAATAACATAAATATCTTTCTCGCCAGCTTCGTAAAAAACCCGTAATTCTTCTTTCATCGGCTGGCTGCAGACAATCACGGTATTAGATGCCGCAATAAGCGCTTTTTCTTTTGAAGCGATCGTATGCTGCAATTCATTATGCAAGCCATTATTACGCCCATGCTCAGTTGCATGGATCGTAGACACAAGCGGCAGTTGCTGTTGTTCAGCCAATAAAACCGCGGCGTCTCCTGTCAGCCAATCATGTGTATGGATAAGAGCAATATCATAGTCACGAATCAGCTCTGTTCCTTTTTGGAAAAGACATAAATTTAAGTCAGACGTTTGCTTTAAAAAGTCATGTTCGCCTTTATGAAGCGGACCTGTTCGATAAATATGAACACCGCTTACAACTTCATATTGAGGTGTTTCATGATGAGAAGCTGTCAGCACAATCACTTCACGTCCAGAAGCAACAAGCGACTCAGCGAGACCGTGCACATGACGGGCCATTCCGCCAACAATATTTGGTGGATATTCCCACGTCAACAGTAGGATGGCCCCTTCCATTTCCTCCACACTTTCACTAGGCTTCTTAGACAACATCGTCACCCCGTAATGCAGCCGCATGCGCTGGTGCGCATAATCTAAATCCGGAAATTCTTTACGTGCCCCGTCAAGTAAATATCGAAGCGAATCCACAGCACTTGTTAATTCCTCCTCAAGCCCGTAGATGGAGGCATACACACAATACGTCCATTCAAGATCGAAGACTCCTCCTGCCTCAAAAATGGCAGACACATATTTTTCATCCCACTCTTCTTTTAAATAAAAAATAGGGTCACAGCGCTGAATTTCTTCAGCTGTAATCAATGCTTGCCCCTTATTCATGTTTTCGTACACGAATGGAAAATGAATCATTCGTTTGACAGAAGAAATGTCTAATTTTGGTACTCGTTCTTCATCGATATCCTTAAATCGTCGACATGCATTATCTCCGGTCAACGAGTAAAGAATGACAGTTGATTCTTTATCATTTTGTTTACCTTCATACTGATAAGGAAAAATATCGAGTCCGCGTGGCGACATCCATTGAACATGATGTTGTTCATCAGGCGGGAAGGCATCATTAGGAAGAAAAACAAATTGACAGCCTTCTTGCTGAAGAAGTTCATCCATTCCGGGCATGTAGGCACCACGCGGAAGCCAGATAGACGGCGGTGGAGTGCC
This sequence comes from Domibacillus sp. A3M-37, assembly GCF_024213455.1. Classification (NCBI taxonomy): domain Bacteria; kingdom Bacillati; phylum Bacillota; class Bacilli; order Caryophanales; family Bacillaceae; genus Domibacillus; species Domibacillus sp. A3M-37. The sequence continues at coordinate 9,506 of NZ_JANAVL010000016.1, forward strand.
AAATAATTCTTTCCATATAGCAGCAGTCCGCTTTAAATCTTCCGCTGCCGCTCCTTTTATCATATACGCAGTTAATGGAAAATGACTAAGCGATACTGGCAGCAACAGAAGTTTTTCGTCAGCAATCAATGCCCGAAATGCTTGAATGAACGATCCATTATGCGTACGCAGTAGATCAGCTGATATGTGATTAGCATGGTGGTTAATAAAGGAGTTGACTGCCATTTTCCCGCGAACGCCATTTAACCAGCCTAACGCAAACAAATTAACAACAGCTGTCACTGGCTTGCCGGGTTCCGCGCGGTTTGCCGCTGCCAACAAATAGCCATATACGTTCATCATTTCCACTATTTCTTTACTGTCCATCGTCGACCCGGCCAGGGCAAGAGGCCGAAAGGGATGATCTACCATCATAATATTTGAAAAAGAAAATTTCATTTTCCCTTACCTCCTTCACCTATTGTAGCCTTATCGCAAGCAATCTGGATGCTCAATCCAACTCGGTCCACTAAAAGGATGATGATAAAATTCTTCCGCTGCTCTTAGCTTAAATATATAATCTGTATTTCGTTCATATGAAGCATGAACCGGATGTGACCGCAAAATCGGCCAAAATATATAATTTTTTGTTAAATAGCCGATTTCACAAACATAAGAGCGATTTTGTTTTAATCCTTTGATGGTCCAACAGTGATCTTGTATATTTACTTTTATACATGTAACGGAATGAGCATTCGTTCCATTAAAATAAATATCTGTTACATCAAAAATACGGAGATCGAGCACCTCTGTATTTAACGGCTTCTCACAATAAAAGGCCGCTTTTAACAGCAGAGGATGAATGTGCCATTTACAATAAAGACGTTCTTTTGATAAAAAAACGGTATGAAGTTCATTTTTCACGTCCAGTTTCATTTTTTTCGTCATAAAACGACGCCATTTTTGTTTTACTTGCTGTTTTGGAATCGAAAGTTTTAACGCAATTTGCTCCCATGAAAAATTTTGGCTTTTCAGCCTGACAATTTCTTCAATCAATATGTATCACCCCGGTCCGGCAGTTTTCCTAAACTGATTATACCATTATGGTATCATGTTCAATAGTATGCGGCAATCACCAGCGCACCGCTCTACTCGACTGCCTGATATGATACAATAACAAAAGAAGGATGAAAGGAGATTTTGTATGAACGGACTTATAATCGGATTGGCATGTGCCGGTGCCTTCTTTATTTTATTGTCGTTTTTTATACAAGATAAACAACGGCATCTTGAAAAAGAACTTGAAGAGCTGTCAATGAAAATGCTGCAGGAACATTATCAATTCAATAAAAAACTAAAAGTGCTTGAGGAAGAACTACTTATTGGGGATGCTCCTTCTATAACGGTGAGAAAACCGGTCATGGTAAATGAAATTATTCAAAGCCAAGTAATCGCCCTTTATCAGCAAGGAACATCACTTCTGCAAATTGCGAGTCAATCTTCTCTTTCGATAGATCAAGTGAAAACTATTCTGGCTGCGAGAAAGCGAATGGAGAATCAAAAATGAAAAAACAATCCATTCGCTCCTTCGGTTTTGGTCTGCTGGCTGCCTCGGCTTCCCTCTTTATCTTTAATGAAACTGAAACAAATAAGCCCGCTGAATTATCAACGGAAGAAATGATTCAAGTGTTAACAGAAGAAAATTACACCGTTCAAAAAGTAGATTCCAAAGAGGCCTCACAGCAGGCTGCTGCCCCGATAGAAAGTAATGAAGCGCAAAATCAAACCGAAGAACCTGCCACTGAGTCTGTGACAGTTTTGATCGAACAGGGCAGTTCTTCCAATGAAGCAGCGGCTAAACTAAAACAATCAGGTATCCTTGAAGACGAATCCTCTTTTAATCAATATTTAATAGAAAACGGATATGCAGACAAGCTGCAGGTTGGATCGTTTACTTTTCAGAATGGGATGACCCAGCAAGAGATCGCAGAAGTGTTAACCAAATAACCGTTCCATAATAAAAGCCGGCGCAATTGCGCCGGCTTCTTTTTCATTATCCAAACCGTCCTGAGATGTAATCATCTGTACGGCTGTCTGCAGGGCTGTTGAAAATCGTGTCGGTTGCATCAAACTCCACCACTTCCCCATTTAAGAAGAAAGCCGTTTTATCTGAAATCCGGGCAGCTTGCTGCATGTTGTGTGTCACAATAATAATCGAATATTTTTCTTTGAGCTCTTGAATAAGTTCTTCTACCTTTAATGTTGAAACAGGGTCAAGTGCAGACGTTGGTTCATCCATTAAAATGACGTCTGGCTCAAGAGCCAGGCAGCGTGCAATACAAAGACGCTGCTGTTGTCCGCCTGACAAGCCGTAGGCAGGTTCATGGATCCGGTCTTTTACTTCATCCCATAATGCTGCGCCACGCAAACTCTTTTCAACAGTTTCAGTAATGATTTGTTTGTTTTTAATACCATGAATTTTCAACCCGAACGCGATGTTTTCATAAATCGATTTCGGAAATGGATTTGGCTTTTGAAAAACCATTCCGACACGCGTGCGCAATTCTTCGACAAGAAAGCCTTTGCTGAAAATGTCACGCTCGCGATATTCAATTGTCCCGTTTGTTTTAACGCCTGGCACAAGATCAATCATTCGATTTAATGTCTTGATATACGTTGATTTTCCGCAGCCGGATGGGCCGATAATCGCCGTTACATCTTTTTCTTTAATGCCCAGGTTAATATTTTTAAGCGCATGGTGATCACCATACCACAAATTCAAGTTTTTTGTATTGTAAACGAGTACTTCTTCCTGTTGTACCGTTTGATTATTTTTCGTTGAGTTTACCGCAGTTAACGCCATGTAAGATTACCTCCAAATTTTCAATCACTATTTCCAAAAGTCCGTTATCTCGCCTGGTAACGATTTCGAATCCAGACGGCAATAGAATTCATTAAAATGAGCACACCGAGCAAGATGATAATCCCGGCAGCAGCAAGATTGTGAAAATCAACTTGCGGCCGGCTTGTCCAGTTGTAAATCTGCATCGGAAGTGCTGTAAATGAATCCAAGTACCCGGACGGCAAAAAAGCTACAAATGTCGGGATCCCGACAACAATCAATGGAGCCGTTTCCCCGATAGCGCGAGAAAAGGCTAAAATGCTCCCGGTTGCAATACCAGGAATCGCATAAGGAAGTACGACACGGTATATTGTCTGCCATTTTGTCGCACCAAGGCCAAATGAAGCTTCTTTTAATTCATTTGGAACGGCACGGATAGCTTCTTGAGATGCCACGATAACAACAGGCAAAACAAGCAAAGCCATTGTAAAACCGGCAGCCAAAACACTGTTTCCAAATCCAAGAACGCGGACAAAAATCGTCAGTCCGAGTAAACCAAACACAACAGACGGCACACCAGCCAAGTTTGAAATATTCATTTGAATCCAGCGTGTCAGCGCATTTTTCTTTGCGTATTCCTCCAGATAAATGGCTGTGCCGACACCGAGAATAGCCGCTGTTGGAATAACAACACTCATCATCCAAAGCGTACCGACGACAGCTGCTTTAATTCCTGCCTGTTCCGGACGGCGTGAAGCAAAGTTTTGGAAAAAGTCCCACGATAAATAAGGAGCACCTTGTGAAATAATACGGTAAAGCAATATGATCAAAATAATCGATGTAAACACAGTTGCAGCTAAAAAGATTCCTTTGATCACTTTGTTTTTCATAAGCCGGCCATCAATACGACCAATCATTTCTTCTGATTTAACTCGAGTTGTATTTCCCATCAGTATTCCTCCCTGAAACGCTTCGAAATGAACTGAGCGAGCATGTTCATCAGTAAAGTGAATACAAACAATGTAAAGCCGACTGCATAAATACTGTAATAAATTGTCGTGCCAAATCCTGCATCTCCAGTTGTAACCTGCACGATGTAGGAAGTCATTGTTTGTAATGATGACGTTAAGTCCAGCGCGGCAGACGGCGTTGAGCCTGCTGCAATGGATACAATCATCGTTTCACCGATTGCACGGGATACGCCAAGAACGATCGACGCAAGAATACCGGATAGAGCTGCTGGAAAAATAACTTTTGAAGCTGTTTCCCATTTGGTTGATCCCATTGCAAGCGCGCCGTGGCGAACAGGCTCTGGGACAGAAGAAAGAGCATCTTCAGATAACGAAACAATCGTTGGAATGATCATAATTCCCACAACGATCCCTGGACTGATAGCATTAAACAATTCCAATGAGGGAAATACTTCGCGCAGAACAGGTGTTACGAACGTTAGGGCGAAAAATCCGTATACAATCGTTGGAACACCAGCAAGCACTTCAAGAATCGGTTTCATAATTTTGCGTGTACGTGTACCTGCATACTCACTCAAGTATAGCGCAACAGCAAGGCCGATTGGGATAGCAAAAACAGAAGCGATCAACGTGATTTTCAGTGTACCCAATACAAGCGGCCAAATACCATAAACAGGATCTGTATTCGAGAATGGATACCACTCTGTTGATGTGAAAAATTCAACAATCGATACATCACGGAAAAACGTAATTGTTTCAAAAATTAATGTTAAGACAATCCCTAATGTTGTTAAGACAGAGACCGCAGCCATAATAAACAAGACCGCAGGAATAACTTTTTCACTTCTGTTCAAAAAGCCGCCATTATATTTTTTTTCAAGCAGCTGCTGAACCGGACTAAGGTCTTTATTTGTTGTTTTCAACCCGCCTGCTCCTTTCAACCCACGTACACCAATAGAGGGCATCGCCCTCTATTGGTGTATATTTTAATCTTTATCCGCTTTTTAATCCAGTGGTAATTACTTTAAGCCTTCAAGTGTTTCAAGCTGTTCTGTGTATTTTTCTTCTGGAAGTGAAACATAGCCAACATCTTCCGCAAGAACTGATGCATTTTCAAGTGTAAATTGCGTATAAGCTGCAACAGCTTCGTCATCTGCGAATGCTGCATTGCTTACATATGTGAACAATGGGCGTGAAAGTGGAGCGTATTCACCGCTTTCGATTGTTTCGTGATTTGGTTCAACTGCATCGCCTGCTTCGTTTACGATTGGCACTACTTTCACATTGTCTTTATTTTCAAGGTAGTATGCGTAACCAAAGTACCCGATTGCATTGGCGTCACCTGTCACACCTTGGACAAGAACATTATCGTCTTCCGAAAGAGTGGCTGATTTGTCAATTTGACCACCGTCAAGTATTACTTCATCGAAATAATCAAATGTTCCAGAATCCGTTCCTGGTGAATAAAACTTAATTTCTTCTTCCGGCCAGCCTTCACGAATGTCTGACCATTTTTTTGTTGAACCATTATCTAACCACAGCTTTTTCAATTCATCTACTGTTAACTGGTCAACCCAGTCATTGTCTTTATTTACAACAACGGATAATCCGTCATAAGCAAGTTCCAGTTCAGTATATTCAATACCCGCGTCTGCAAGAGCTTTTGCTTCTTCCTCTTTGATCGGGCGTGATGCATTGGTCAATTGTGTTTCGCCAGCGATGAATTTCTCAAAGCCGCCGCCTGTTCCAGACAATCCAACTGTTACTTTCACATCGGGCTGTTCAAGCATGAACTCTTCTGCCACTGCTTCAGCAATTGGATAAACAGTTGATGAACCATCGATTGAGATTTCGCCTTGAAGCTGTGCATCGCCTGCGCCAGCTTGATCTCCTGCGCCATCTTCTGTTTTTGTTCCTGTATCAGCGTTGCCGCCGCATGCGCCTAATACGAGCGCCGATCCTACTAGTGCTGATAACGTGAGAACTTTGACTGGTTTCATTTCTTCATTTCCCCCTGCAAGTTTGTTTTTTTGTTATTCGCTACACTAAATACAATAAAGGATGAGTATTAATAAGGTTTTAATAAAATGTTAAGGTTTTGTAAATCCCACATAATTATGAGAAATGCACCTTGCTTTTTTATATTGAAAGCGATTACGACTGCTGAATAGACAGCTTTTATAGTTTTTGCAAATAACTAAAAAAAATTCATTTTTTTTATGAAAAAGATCAAATAATTGTGCAAAACGATCCTTTTGTAAAAAAAAAACGGCCTTTCCGTTTGACGGAAAGACCATTTTTTACTCATTTTCTAACTTAGTCGTTTCTGTTTTTGTAACAATATCTTGATCGATTACCGCTTCAGTTGGTTTTTCATTTACTTTTTGTTCCTTCAGTTCAAAATATTTGTCCATGGCCCGCCGGCCGATATAATGGTTAATTGGAATGGAGCTGGAACTGTCTTCATACGCCCATGGAACGACGACTGCCATGGCAACTTCCGGATTGTCGTATGGAGCATATCCAACAAGTGTTACATTCCAGGTCATTTCATGTTTATTCGGCTCTTTTAATGGACCGTCATACACGCCTTCTGCCGTACCCGTTTTAGCAGCCATTTTATAGGGCGCATCGCCAAAATAGCTTGATGCTGTTCCTTCAGACGCCTGCGCAACGAGCCGGAATCCTTCTTGAACACGTTCAATCCATCCTGGTTCAAGATCCAGTGTATTCAATACAGTTGGCTGAATTTCTTTCGCAATTGGACCAATTTTGTTTGTTTCCGAAATAGGCTCCCTAATCTCCTTTACAAGGCGCGGCTGCATACGATAGCCACCATTTGCGATTGTGGATACATACTGCGCAAGTTGAAGGGGCGTGTACGTATCGAATTGACCAATAGCGAAGTCAAGCAGTTTACCCGGTTCAGTTTTATCAATTATCCCCTTATAGCCTGCTTGTTCGCCGGGCAAATCAATTCCCGTTTTTACACCAAGGCCAAACTGACTGAAGTAATTACGCATTGTCGTAAAAGCGTCAATATCAATGTCCAAGCTTCTATTTGGAACATAGCTCGCGCCGCCAATCTTCATTGCTGTTTTAAACATATATACATTCGATGACCGCATTAGCGCATACGTGTCACTAATGCCAAAAGCACCGCCACGGTTAAACCAGGAGCTTTTCGGGTTTGTCCCAGCAAACTTCAACGGTTCGTCTACCATATACTCACCTGGCTCGTTTACACCAGTCATATAACCAGTTAACACGGTAGCGCCTTTAACAGCCGATCCCATCGCATAAGACGTTGTCATATTACCCAGGGCGAAGTCAAAAATTTCCGCTTTGCCGTCAACCACCTCGTATTTTTTACCAGCCATAGCCAGGACTTCACCTGTATTCGGATCCATCATTGTAACAAATGCCCGGTCTAAAAACGGATGATAGCCCGATTTAGCTTTTTTAAGTTCCTCTTCAATAATTTGTTCTAAGGCTGTCTGGAGGTCCATATCAATTGTCAGGACAAGGTCTTTTCCTCTTTGTCCTTCTGTAATAATTTCGGAATCCAGCACATTTCCGGATTTATCAGTAATGTTTTTCATTTTTGTTTTCTGGCCGCGCAGCACATTTTCATATTGATATTCTAAATAACTTTTGCCGACACGGTCATTGCGGCTGTAATCATGGGCTAAATAATAATCGACCATTTCTTTCGGCAATCCTTCTTTAGAAGAAGAAATATTTCCCAGAACCGTTTTTAATGTGTTTTCATAAGAATAGGATCGTTCCCAGTCCGTTGTTGTATTCACTCCTGGGAGTGATGATAAATTCTCGCTGACCACTGCATACTCCACGTCTGTTACATTTTCATTTTTTACAATTTGCGGGGTCTGTGCGTAACCGGATGTAAATTCCCGATAAATAGCCAGCACTTCAAGTTCTGCAGCTGACAACCCTTTCAAATCACCTTCAGTAATGCGCTCAAGCTGCAGATCATAAATATCCTCTTCTAGCAGCTCGTCATTTTCATATGCGGTCCATTCAGCCTCTGTCACTTTCGCTTTTGCTTTTTCTTCGTTTTTTCCAATCCAAAAGTCTTTCATGTCCCGCTCTGTTACTTGATCTGTTTCTTTTTCGATCAACTGGGCAAGCTTCTCCGCTGTCTGCATCATTTCTTCTGTATCTGGACTTGATGAGCGGGTATACGTTATTGCGTTTTGTGGAACATTATCCACGACAATTTCACCGTCACGGTCATATATTTTTCCGCGTGGAACGCTCGTATTGACTGTCACGTCTTCTGTCCGCTCAATTTTGCGCTGAAAATCTTCTCCTTGAACAATTTGAACAATGCCAAGCCGGAAAATGAGTGCCGAAAATAATAGAAACACTACAAAAAACAGCATGTTCATCCGAAACGGCACGTGCGTTTTTTTCTTTTTGTTCACTTTTTTCAACCGCCTAACCCTTTCTATGCTTCTTATACTTTATTATCCATTGTACCGAAACTAAATACTTTTTTCCACCAAAAAACCGGCCCGATAATCGGACCGGCTTTCATCCAGCACTTTCTATTAAAGAGCTGCTTCGTACCGTTTTGATACTTCATCCCAGTTGACAACATTCCAGAATGCAGCAATGTAGTCAGGACGGCGATTTTGATAGTTTAAGTAATACGCGTGCTCCCAAACATCAAGACCTAGAATTGGCGTTTTGCCTTCCATAATTGGTGAGTCTTGATTCGGTGTGCTTGAAAGCTCAATTTCACCGTTTGCAACAGACAGCCATGCCCAGCCAGAACCGAAACGTGTTGCGCCTGCTTTTGCAAACTCTTCTTTAAATGAATCAAAGCTTCCGAATTTTGCGTCAATGGCTTCCGCCAATTTACCTGATGGAGCGCCGCCGCCATTTGGAGAAAGAAGCTGCCAGAAAAGAGAGTGGTTCGCATGCCCGCCGCCGTTGTTGCGGACTGCAGTACGTGCAGATTCAGGAACTGCGTCTAAATTAGCAATTACTTCTTCTACTGATTTAGAAAGAAGCTCTTCGTTGCCTTCAAGAGCAGCATTTAAGTTCGTAACATACGTGTTGTGATGTTTAGTGTGATGGATGTTCATCGTTTCTTTGTCGATGTGGGGCTCTAGTGCGTCATACGCGTAAGGTAGTTGTGGTAGTTCAAAAGCCATTGTAAAATTCCTCCCAAAAATAAAGTGATTTACTTAACATAACAAGATTAACAAAATTATGAATATGGTGCAACGATTATGCCCATAAAAAAAGAAGCAGCCATAACGGCTGCTTTCAGAGTGTAGACAAATAAAACCTTTTGTCAGCACATTTGATTTTTCTTCTTCATCCTTGTTCTTTGGTGATGGCGGTGTATAGCTTTCTGATTGGAGCCGACATGCGGCGGGCTCGCGACTTCGCGTTCCGCGGGCAGGCCAGGTGAGCTCGTTTCCGTCGCTGCGCGCCTCTACCGATCTCACCTGGCCTGCTAGTCCCGCAGGAGTCTTCACCGCAAGCCCGCCGCCGCTGTTTCTATAAAAGCAGCGCATAAAAGAGCTGGTTCATGGGGACATGCTCCTCTGGCGACAGCGCCAAAATGGGACCGTTACGATGCCCCATTCGTTTTCGTGAATAAAAGCCAGCCAAAAAACGGCACGAACATTCGCAGCTCTTTTAAAAAACGGTGTGAAGCAAAAAGGATGCAGACTCCTGCGGGAACAGCGGTGAACGTGAGACCCCGCAGGAGCGGGAGCGACTAGGAGGCTCACGCACTGCCCGCGGAAAGCGAAGTCCTTTTTGCTTCACCTATCGGCCCCTTCAAAAAAAGACTGACGACTTTGCCGACAGCCTGGAAACAGCCATAACGGCTGCTTTCTCTTATAAGTCACGGATGCCGAGAACGGCTTCCGCTATATTTACCGCATGGTCTCCCATACGCTCTAAGTTCGAAATGATATCGACAAAAACCATACCCGCCTGACCTGTACATTTTCCATCATTTAAGCGTAAAATGTGCTGCTTACGAAGCTTTCTTTCCATTTTGTCGATCAACTCTTCTTGTTCAACCACTTGTCGGGCAAGATCCATATCATTAGAATCAAGCGAACGGATTGATTTTGATACTGTTTCAATCGTTAATTTAAACATTTCATCTAAATCCGCAGATGCCTGATCTGAAATTAAGACTTTATTTGCTTGCTGGTATTCTACTAATTCGCATACATTTTCTGCATGGTCTCCAATCCGCTCAATATCGCGAACAGCATCTAGCAGCGTCGAATGGCGTTCTGATTCTGCCGCGCTCATTTGCTTAGAACCCACTTTTACAAGATAATCTGTAATTTTTTGATCAAGGTTATCAATTGCTTCTTCAAGCTGTTCCGCTGTTGAAGCATGCTTTTGATGTTTTGTTTTTAAGTATTGATGCGTTTCTTCCATTGCCTTAATCGCATAGTCGCCCATACGGACCACTTCTTCTTTTGCCTGGCTTAAGGCTATAGAAGACGACTGTTCAATAAAAATCGGATCAAGATGTTTTGGTTTATATTCAATAAATGAATCCTCACCTGGAATCAGCTTTGTTACGATCATCGCAAGAACCGCAACAAACGGCAGTTGAATGAATGTATTCGTCACATTGAAGGTGCCATGTGCAAAAGCAATTGTCATTTCCGGATTAAGCCCCATTAATTGCTGCAAATAACTGATAAAGGCCGTGTAGAGCGGCAAAATAATTAAGAAAATGACTGTGCCAATGATATTGAATAACACATGCGTTGCGGCAGCGCGTCTTGCCGCTACAGAAGCACCAATCGAAGCAAGAACTGCTGTAATCGTTGTCCCAATGTTGTCCCCGAATAGAACCGGAAGTGCAGCATCAAGTTCAAGAAGTCCTTCAGCAAAAAGCCCCTGCAAAATCCCAATCGTCGCACTGGAACTTTGAATGACCATTGTAAAAACGGTGCCGACAAATACGCCCAAAATCGGACTTGAAGCCATATTCAATGTTAATTCGCGGAAAGAATCAAGCTGCTGGAGCGGTTTCATTCCGCCGCTCATTAATTCAAGTCCGTAGAAAAGTGAACCAAATCCGAAAACAATCCGGCCAATATTATTCAATTTTTTACTAGTAAAGAAAAAAATCAGCATCGAGCCAAAAGCAAGAATCGGCAAGGAGTACTCTCCAATATCGATTCCAATAATAAATGCCGTAATAGTCGTCCCAATATTTGCTCCCATAATAACACCAATCGCTTGTCGCAGCGTCATAAAACCGGCACTGACCAATCCAACGGTGATAACGGTTGTGCCCGAACTGCTTTGAATCAAAACGGTAACTAATACTCCGGCAAGCACCCCCATTAACGGATTCGTCGTGAACCGGTCCAGGATTTCCCGAAGACGGTCGCCTGCCGAAGCCTGCAATCCATCACCCATCTGTTTAATGCCATACAAAAATATCCCAAGTCCGCCCAAAAATTGGAACAGCATTTCTTGGATATCAATCTCCATTTTTCCAGCTCCAGTCAATTGTTTTCAGCAAAATCCTCCCCAATTATGAAGAGAATATATAAATAAAGTAAAGACCTACACTTAAAATTTACATTTTATTAATAATAAGCTGAAAATGTTACTACTATATTACAAATAATAATTATTTTAAAAAATGACATAGATTCGTTCCGTTACCTGCTATATAATAAGTTTGATTTTGCTTTCAGAAAGGATCTCACCTTTATGCCGTTATATAAACAATTCATTAAAAGCCTGTACTCGCCAAAACATATCGCTGCTTTCCGACTGCAAGGAATTGGAAAAACCATTCAGTATCTTTTTGCATTGGCACTCGTTATGAGCTTGCCTGCCTTCATTGCTGCATTCGTTTACATGACCGCGGGTAAGGAATCAGCTAAAAAAACGGTTGAAGAAGTGCTGCCATTATTAATGATGGATCAAAATACGTTTATCTTTATTCCCGTTGCTCTTTTTTTCTATTATATTTTGTTATCATTCATGTTGTTTTTAAAAGCATCGATCTTTGCAGGAGTTGGTCTTGTTGTCGTTTCCCGCTTAAAAAAACGTGGTGAATATCGACATTTATTTAGAATGGCCGCTTATGCACTCAGTCTGTCAGCTCTACTGACAACGCTAGCTGAATTGGCACATTGGACATTTCCTTATGCCTACGCAGTTGATTGGCTGTTGATTGCCGGTATGCTCTTTCTTTCGATCCGCTATCTGCCTGGCGCACCGAAGTAAACGCAATTGTTGTCTGAACAGGCGTCCCTCTGATAGAATGGAACTGAAATGATATTTAGATTAACTTTTAAAGGAGCGAATCACCATTGAGTGAAATCACCCACCGCACGAAAACCCGTCCAGTTAAAGTCGGCAATTTGACGATTGGCGGCAACGATCAAATCGTTATTCAAAGCATGACCACAACGAAAACACACGATGTAGAAGCAACTGTTGCAGAAATTAACCGTCTTGAAGAAGCAGGCTGCCAAGTTGTCCGTGTCGCCGTTCCGGATGAACGCGCTGCAGACGCACTTGCCTCCATCAAAAGCCAGATCAATCTTCCGCTCGTTGCTGATATTCATTTTGACTATAAATTGGCGCTGAAAGCAATTGAAGCAGGCGTTGACAAAATCCGTATCAATCCCGGCAATATCGGCCGCCGTGAAAAAGTAGAAGCTGTCGTAAATGCAGCGAAAGCTAAAGGCATCCCTATTCGAATTGGCGTCAACGCAGGAAGCCTTGAGCGAAAAATTCTTGAGAAATATGGCTATCCGACTGCAGACGGCATGGTTGAAAGTGCACTGCATCACATCAAAATTTTGGAAGACCTTGATTTCCATGATATTATCGTTTCGATGAAAGCATCTGATGTCAACCTGGCGATTGAAGCGTACGAAAAAGCGTCTAAAGCGTTTGATTATCCCCTTCATTTAGGGATTACTGAGTCTGGTACACTTTTTGCCGGCACAGTGAAAAGTGCGGCCGGTCTCGGTGCGATTTTAAGCAAAGGCATTGGCAATACGCTTCGCATTTCATTAAGTGCTGATCCTGTTGAGGAAGTAAAAGTGGCTCGTGAACTGTTGAAATCATTTGGCCTCGCTGCTAATGCCGCTACACTTATTTCATGCCCAACATGCGGACGTATTGAAATTGATTTGATTGCCATCGCCAATGAAGTAGAAGAGTACATTTCAACGATTAAAGCCCCAATTAAAGTCGCTGTTTTAGGCTGTGCGGTAAACGGTCCGGGAGAAGCGCGTGAAGCAGATATCGGCATCGCGGGTGCCCGCGGTGAAGGTCTTTTATTCCGCCACGGCAAAACGGTGCGAAAAGTGCCGGAAGAAACGATGGTCGAAGAATTGAAAAAAGAAATCGATTTAATTGCGGAAGAACATTATCGTAAACAAGCGCTTGCGGTCGAACAGTGAAAAAAATGAAAGAAAAGCGTTTTGGCATTGATATCGATGGGACAGTTACATGTCCGGCCAGCCTCGTTCCCTTTATTAATGATTCGTTTTCATTAAACATTACTTTGCAGGACATCAAGCAATATGATCTTTCCGCAGCGCTAAACATTTGTCCTGATAAAATGCGTGACTGGTTTGATCAAACAGAGCCGGCTATTTACGCCGCTTCTCCTCTTGCGGAAGGAGCGGACAAAGTTTTAGCAAAATGGCAAAAAACGTTTCATTTGCTTTTTATCAGCGCGAGGCGCCAGCATCTTTTCGATATTACCGAACAATGGTTTCATGATCAGGAGATTCATTATGATCATATCGAATTGATCGGCTCACATGACAAAGTGGCAGCAGCAAAACGCCATGGAGTCGATATCTTTTTTGAAGACAAGCATGATAATGCGGTAATGCTGGCTGAAGAGCTTAACATTCCTGTTGTCCTATTCAATACCCCTTATAATCAAGATACGGTGCCAAATGATGTTATACGCGTTGATAACTGGCATGAAGCAGATCTATGGGTACAGCAGTGGCTTCAGTAGGGTGTAAAATCAGTCCGTTGCTGCGTACGTAAAAAAGCGTGACTCAGGGAATCTCCGAGTCACGCTTTTTTTGTACACACTTCACATTTTCCATAGACTTCAAACTTATGCCCGGTTATTTCACAGCCAGCCAGCTCCTCTACTTCATTCATCGGACACATATGAATTTCCTTTGTCTTTCCACAGTCCATACATATAAAATGATGGTGGTGGTGATTGTGTGCGCAGGCAAAGCGAAAGTGGCGCTCACCTGATAATTCCGTTTCTTCAAGAACATCCATTTCTGCGAAAAGAGCAAGGTTCCGGTAAATCGTATCAAAGCTCAGTCCTGGATAGCCTTCCTTCATTTCTTCAAGCACATCTTTAGCAGTCAAATATTTATCATGGCGGGCAAAAAGCGCCAGCATTTCTTCACGCTTTCCCGTTTGCTTGTAGCCTTTTTCTTTCATAATTTCCATTGCTTTTGTTACATTCATGATGGACCCCCTTCCATTAGTTTTTCTCCTTTTTCCAAATAATCACGCCAAGTAATATAAGAATCGAGGTTACAACGATCGTCCCACCTGGCGCAAGATCAAGATAGAAAGCACTGATGAGACCGGTAAGCACAGATATTTCCCCAAATAAAACAGATAGCCAAATTGTTTGTTTAAATCCTTTCGCGACACGCATCGCTGCCGCAACTGGAAGTGTCATCAGGGCTGATACAAGCAATACCCCTACAATCCGCATTGAAACAGCAATGACAAGTGCTGTTAAAATAATAAACGCCATATGAACGGCTTTTGCGGGAATTCCTGACGCTTTAGCATACTCTTCATCGAACGACAAAATAAACAATTCTTTATAGAGAAAGTACACGGTAATCAAGACAATGGCGCTAATACCGATCACCGCATAAAGATCCTCTCTGCTGACCGCGCTAACGCTGCCGAATAAATAGCTGAATAAATCCGTATTAAATCCGTCAGCAAGTGAAATAAAAATGACGCCAATCCCAATGCCTCCTGACATCATAATCGGGATCGCCAGTTCTTGATAATGCTTGTACACACTTCGCAGCCGCTCAATTAGTAATGAACCGCCAACAGAGAAAGCCATCCCGAAATAAAGAGGGTTTACTGCCGTAAACGCAGGGATCGTCTGTCCGAGAAACAAGCCGGCAGCGATGCCAGACAGTGTTACATGGCTAAGCGCGTCTGCAATAAGGGATAAACGCCGGACAACGATAAAAGCACCTAGCAGCGGTGCGATAACACCGATAATAGCGCCGGAAAGAAAAGCATTTTGCAAAAATTCATACGTAAAAATGGCTTCTATCATAATGGTCTTCCCTTCAATGATCGTGGTGATGATCAAGCAGGCGAATGCCGTGTCCGTATAAATCAGACAGCTCTTGTTCATCTAACTCCACAAATTGTTTCATACTGCCGTGAAAATGCAAATATTTATTCAGACAGGCCACATGGGTAACTTTATCGGTAATAGTGCCGATATCATGCGTAACGAGCAAAAGTGTCATCCCGAGTTCTTGATTTAAATGCGTGAGCATACGATAGAATGAATCGACATTTTGGCTGTCTACCCCAACAGTCGGCTCATCTAAAATTAAAATGGATGGATTGGAAACGATGGCTCTCGCAATAAAAACACGCTGCTGCTGGCCGCCGGATAAGTCTCCAATATTCCGCGTTAAAAATGTTTCCATGCCGACAGCCCGGATAGCCTGTGCTACTGCCTCTTTTTCTTTTTGGCCAGGCCGACGGAATAAGCCGATTTTTTTTGTTAATCCGCCCATGACTACTTCAAAAACCGTTGCCGGGAAACCTGTGTTAAATGAATTTGCTTTTTGTGAAACAAAACCGATCCGGTCCCATTCTTTAAATTTGTTCTGGGGTATGCCAAAAAGCTCAACATTCCCTTCTTTCGCTTTTAACAAACCTAAAATAATTTTTAACAGTGTTGATTTTCCGGATCCATTTGGCCCGACCAGGCCGACGAAGGCACCTTTTGGAATCGATAAATTGATATGCTCGAGTACATTTTCGCGGTCATAACGGAAGTTCACATCGCGTATATCAATGACAGGCGGTTTTTCCTTCATATATAGAACTCCTTTAACAGTAAGAATGATTACGATTTAAACACTATACAGTATACAGTATGACCGCTTTCAAGTAAACGAAGTGACCCCAGGAAAGGAGTAGATTATGCAGCCTCTTCATCAAATCGTCAACCGACGCGTTCAGTCTATTACCAAAGCCGAACTCATGGAACAATCGAAAAAATTCCAAGTGGCGTTAACGGAAAAACAAGCCGATCAGTTTATTGAATGGCTTGCGAATCATGAAGTGGATTTGTTTTCCGAAAAAAAAAGGACCGAGCTGTTTCAAGCAGCTGAAACAATTCTCGGTAAACGAGAAGCAGCAGCCCTTGAAATGATGCTCCATCCGTATATGCATTTCCTTAAATTATAACGCTCTCTGTAACTTTATCCCGCACGCTTTCATCAAACTGCTTTGCGCGAAGCATCGCAATTTCTTGAAGGTATGGCGGTTTTTTTGTGTTCTTATCTTCGCCAATGTAAGGCGTTTCTAAAATCTTCGGCACGTTAATTAGCTGCGGGTGATGCACGATATAAGAAAGCGCATCAAAGCCGATGTAGCCGAAGCCAATGTTTTCATGACGGTCTTTTCCAGCACCGCGTTCATTTTTACTGTCATTGATATGAAGTACGTTTAAACGATCGATCCCAATAATTCGATCAAATTGTTCGAGTACACCGTCAAAGTCTTCTCGGATATTATAACCTGCGTCATGTGTATGGCATGTATCAAAGCAAACCGACAGCTTATCATTTTGATTCACCATGTCCATAATTATCGCAATTTCTTCAAATTGCCGCCCGCACTCAGTCCCTTTTCCCGCCATTGTTTCCAGCGCAATTTGAACTGTCTGATTTTGCTCTATTACTTCATTCAAGCCTTCCGCAATTTTTTTCAATCCCGCTTCTGTACCTGCGCCGACGTGAGCACCGGGATGAAGAACAATCTGGCTGGCACCGATGGCCGTGGACCGGTCAATTTCCATCCGAAGAAAATCGACGCCAAGCTGAAATGTTTCCGGCTTAATCGTATTGCCCAGATTAATAATATAAGGAGCGTGGACAACGATCTCATCGATTCCATTTTGCTCCATATGGCGGCGGCCCGCTTCAATGTTCAAGTCTTCAATCGGCTTGCGGCGTGTATTTTGTGGTGCGCCTGTATAGACCATAAAAGTAGATGCACCGTAAGAAACAGCTTCCTCACTGGCACCGAGCAGCATTCTCTTGCCGCTCATTGAAACATGCGATCCAATTTTCAACATTCTTCAAACTCCCTGTTACTTTTTATTACGAGCATCAATACGGCGCTGCCGTTTTTCAATTTTTGCAACTTCCATTTTCCGTTTCTTTTTATAACCCGGCTTTACTTTTTGCGGACGGCTTGTCACTGCTCTTACTTGCGGGTTGACGTTTTCTTCTTTTTTCTCCCGCTTTTTCCGGCGGTTCCGATCAGCTGTTTCTACTACTTCTCCGCCACGAACATCACCGTTCGAAAATGTGATGTCACGCTTTTCAAGCTTGGCAATCGCATCTTCATCCGCCGGCAAATAAACCGTCGCACAAATACCTGATGCGCCGGCACGAGCCGTCCGGCCTGCCCGGTGAATATAAAAATCGAGATCAGCTGGCAGCTCATAATTGATCACATGGCTGACGCCTTCAATATCAATGCCACGGGCCGCAAGATCTGTTGCGACGATATATCGATACTCGAGGTCATGAACCTGCTTCATCATCTTTTTCCGTTCACGCGGCGGCAAATCCCCGTGAATGCGGCCGGTTTTCAATCCTTTTTCCGAAAGCTTATCCGCCACTTCATCCGCTTTTTGTTTTGTATTTGTAAAAATAACCGCCAAATACGGATTGAATGCTTTTAATAAATCGTACACAACATCTACTTTGTCGCGGCTTTTCGCTGGAATCAGCAAGTGCTCAATGTTTGCAGCGGATGTCCGTTTTGGCTCAATGTGCACATATTCTGGGTTTTCCATATATTTCTTTAAAAATGGCTTTAATTTTTGTGGGATTGTTGCAGAAAAAACAAACATGCCAAGCTGTTCAGGCATACCAGATGCAATTCGGTCAACATCATTAATAAAACCCATATCAAGCATTAAATCGGCTTCGTCTACGACGAGCATCTCCGCTTTGTGAACAGAAATCGCATTATCGCCAATGAGGTCAGCGATTCTTCCTGGAGTTCCGACCATAATGTGCGGGGGGGTTTTTAAACGTTCCACGTCTCTTTTCTTATCCGTTCCGCCTACAAAATTCCGAACAACAATTTCTTCTTCCGATTCTTTCGCTACTTTTTGAAACGCCTGATAAAGCTGAGTAGCGAGTTCACGTGTCGGGGCTGTAATTACCGCTTGTACTTCTTTTTTATCTGTTTGAATACGGTTTAAAATCGGAAGCACATACGAATGTGTTTTTCCTGTGCCGGTTTGGGATTGGCCAATCGCACTTTCCCCTTTTAAAATAAGCGGAATCATGTTTCGCTGAATCGGCGTGGGCTCTTTAAAGCGCAATGCTTCAATTCCTTTATAAATAAACGGTTTTAGCCCGTAGTGTTCAAATGTATGGTTTGCCATATGGCATCAAATTCCTTTCACGTTCAAAGTTTATGCACGTTACGATGATATACTAAAAGCGCGTAGAAAGCAAAGGAACGTTTACGCACATGCCTGTTCCAAAATGAATATGATAGAGAAAAAGGAAAGGGTGACTGTTTTGCTGCATCGATATGCGCCAAATCCAGGCCGCAGTTCTTTTTATTCAAATCCAGGCCGCAATTTTTTTAATCCACATCCTCCCGCTCCGCCTATTCGAGCTAATCCTTCTGTCCCCGGTTTCACCGCAAAAACAGGCAATTGGCTTCAACAGGCACAGCAGTTTATGGCAACCGCAGAGCAAGTGCGGCCGCTCATTGATCAATATGGTCCGATGGTTAAAAACCTGCCTCAAATGTGGAAGCTCTACAGGGCTGTCAATTCCATGCCAGATCCGGATAGCCCGGAAGAAAAAAAGACAGAACCATTGAAAGTGGAAGCTCAAAAGAAGGAACTCTTGAAGAAAGAAAAAGTGGAGAAAGAACAAGTGAAGAAAGAACCAATTCGACCCGCTGAATCCGTACCATGGTTTCCAGGACGATATAGTTGAATGCTTTGTTTTCAGTGCTTTCTCATTTATAATAGGAAAGAGAAGAATGAGGAGGCTGCTGTATGGAAATTATTAAAATTTCACCCCGCGGTTATTGTTACGGTGTAGTTGATGCGATGGTCATCGCCCGCAACGCCGCTCTCGATAAAACATTGCCGCGCCCTATTTATATTTTAGGCATGATTGTCCACAATAAACATGTGACAGATGCATTTGAAGCGGACGGCATCATTACGCTAGACGGAAAAAACAGGAAAGAAATTATTGAGCAAGTGACAGAAGGAACTATCATTTACACTGCTCACGGCGTGTCGCCGGAAGTACGCGAAATCGCCCGGCAAAAGAATTTAACGACGATAGATGCAACTTGTCCGGACGTGACGGTTACTCATGATTTGATCCGAGCCAAAAAATCAGAGGGCTATCATGTCATTTACATTGGAAAAAAAGGACACCCGGAACCGGAAGGCGCTGTTGGCGTCGCACCTGAAATCGTTCACCTGGTTGAAAATGCGGATGATGTCAACGCGCTTCACATAAAAAACGATAAAATTATTGTCACTAACCAAACAACGATGAGCCAGTGGGACGTTGTGGATATTATGGATGCCATTAAAGAAAAATATCCACACGCTGAAATGCATAAAGAAATATGCCTCGCTACACAAGTTCGCCAGGAAGCGGTAGCCGAACAAGCCGGTGCTGCAGACGTGCTCATTGTGGTTGGCGACCCAAAAAGCAACAACTCAAACCGTCTAGCACAAGTATCGATTGAAATTGCCGGCACGAATGCGTACCGTGTATCTGATGTATCCGAAATTGATATCGAGTGGCTGAAAAACGCCAAAACAGCTGCCATTACAGCAGGTGCTTCCACACCAACCCCCATCGTTAAAGAAGTAATTCGATTTTTAGAAGCGTTTGATCCAGAAGATGAATCGACTTGGATACGCGAACGGAAAGTACCGCTTGAGAAAATTTTACCGAAAGTCAAAAAATCCACGCTAACCTCACGTTAAAAAGCAGCTCCGATTTTCCCGGAGCTGCTTTTTTTTATAAAAATTGAAACGGGTCCGTGTCTACAGCAGAAGCGACAAATGCAACATCCCATTTTTGTTTAGAAGCCTGCTCGTGAAGTATAGCCGCAACGCCTTTTTTCATTACTTTTTCTACGTTATGGCCCGGATCAACAACGGCCAGTCCTTCCGCATCCGCGTCATGTGCCGTATGGTAATAAAAGTCACCTGTCACATACACATCTGCTCCTTTGCGAAGCGCGGTCTGCCAATATTTGTTTCCATCTCCGCCAAGCACCGCCACTTTCCGGACAATGCGCGTCATATCTCCAACGACACGGACACCGCCAGACTCAAGAGATTTCTTTGCCTGCTCCGCAAATTGCTCAAGGGTCATCTCTTCTGGCAGCAGGCCAATCCGGCCAAGACCGAGCGATTCTCCCTTGTTTTCAAGAGAATAGATGTCATAAGCTACCTCTTCATATGGGTGTGCTTTAAACATGGCTCCCAGCACTTTTTTCTCCAATTGCGCAGGATAAATCGTCTCAATTTTTTCTTCCTGCACTGCTTGTAATTGACCGGAATGACCAATAAACGGATCCGCACCCTCTTCCGGCTGAAAACGACCTGTTCCTGCTTGAGAAAATGAACATTCACTGTATTTCCCAATAAAACCTGCTCCCGCTCCTCCAAGAGCGGCTCTTACGGCTTCTGCATGATCTATTGGCACAAAAACGGCGAGCTTACGAAGCTCTTCTGTCACTGTTGGCACGAGTACCTCTGTATCAATGAGGCCAAGCGCACTTGCTAATAAATCATTGACGCCGCCTCTGGCCACATCCAGGTTTGTATGAGCCGCATAAACAGCGATGTCATGCTTGATTAGCTTTTCAATGACCCGTCCTGCTGTTTGTTCTGTTTGAATGGAACCGAGCGGACGATAAATCATTGGGTGATGGGCGATGATCAAATCAATGTTTTCTTCAATCGCTTCATCCACTACACTTTCAAGTACATCAAGCGCAATCATAACCCGCCCGCACGGTTTGTTTAAGCGGCCAATCTGCAATCCAACTTTATCGCCATCCATCGCATATGATTTCGGTGAAAATCGTTCAAACATCTGAATAATTTCATGTCCATTAGGCATTTTCATCGATCACCACATCCTTAATCCACTGCTTTTTTTGTTCCAATTCATGTTTTTTCTTTTGCGTACTTTCATTATTTTGTGCAGCTGACAGCTGGCTGAACACTCGTTTGATTTGCTCAAGTTCCCGGTTCCATTTTAACTTAAACGCCTCATTTTGCCGTTTCATTAATACGGGACCAAAATAAATTTCTTTCTGAGATAAACGCCGTGAAGAACCCGCCACGGCACTGATTACTTCATAGAGCTGGCCGTCTTCTTCCAAAATCTCTTCTTGCTCAATCGTCCAGTTATTCGCATCAAGCCATTCTCGGACCGCATGCCCGGCTATATTCGGCTGCAAGACAAGTTTTTTTACACCCGGCAGCTTTTCCTTTCCATCTTCCAAGATCGAGGCAATGAGCGGTCCGCCCATTCCCGCAATGGCAATACACTCTACTTCTCCAGCCATTAAAACAGCTAGACCGCTTCCTTTACGGACATCAATCTGTCCTGATAACCCTTCTAACAATACTTGTCGTCTGGCAGACTGAAAGGGACCCTCCACCACTTCTCCAGCCACAGCTTGGTCCACTAGTCTTTTTTTCACTGCGTAACAAGGAAGATATGCATGATCTGAGCCGATATCCGCAAAAGTTCTAGCAGGTTGAATAAAAGACGCGACCATTTCTAATCGTTTTGATAATTGATTGCTATTCATATACATTCACCGCTTTTTATTAAAATTCTTTTCTATTTTATCATATTTTCAAAAAGAAAAAGGCCTTTGCATAATACAAAGGCCTCGTTCTAATTCATTATTTAATTTCAGCAAGCCAAGCAGCCATTGCTTCAGCATTTTCCTCTGGAACAAGTCCTGGCGGCATACCGCCTTTACCGTTTACAACGATATCCTGGATTTCTTCTTGTGAAAGCTTCTCACCTACACCTTTAAGTGATGGACCAGCGCCGCCTTCGTAGCTGCTGCCGTGACAGCCGATACAAGATGACTGGTAGTGCGCTTCCGGATCAAATTCGCCGCCTGCAGCTGTGTCACCGCCGCCTTCTTTTTCCGCTTCTTCTTCACTTGCAATTTCTTCTGCATTGTCGATTCCGTCTAATGACAAGAAGAACATCAATCCAAGTCCGAATACTGCGATCAATAAAAATGGAATTAACGGATTGCGATTCATGTTGTTTACCCCTCCCTTTTATGTATACGTGTTAATCAAAAAGTACAAACACCTATCATTTTACTTGAAAATCATTCTGTGGAAAAGGCTTACGTAAAAGATTTTTTCGTCATTTCGCAATTCTGACACATTTTAACCTCTTGCCAAGAAAAAAAGGATGACTAGAAAGCCAAGACCGCCTGAAATCGTAAAATAAAGAAGCCGCAGCTTGATGCCTGTATAGATCCAGAGCAGACAATTTAAAGACAGCAGGCCGTATAAAGAGTAAGGATTGTCATGAAACAGGCGCGTATGCAGCTCTAATGAAAGCAAAAGCATTAATATGGCCGCTCCTAAAAACAACAGCGGAGCAAGTACTTTTTGCCTCGAAAAGAAGAGAGCAAGCAGCAGCAAGCTTCCGACAAAACTTGTCAAAATCACTGTTTGCAAAAGAAAAGACAATTCCGTAAAATAAAGAATAAATACAGCAACTGGCAAAAGCAAAAAAGCGAGCAATGCTGACGTCATATGAACGCGTCTAATTTTGGCTCGCCTGCCCGATTCTGTAAATTCTTCTCCCTGCATATAAAGAGCCAGTAAATAGTCACAATAATGCGGCGGCAGCATATGATTTTCTTTCCAAAGAAGTATTTCATGAATAATAATATCTTTTTTATCTTGTTTCATCCTGCGTCACACCCCAATAAACAATACTATTCGTGACGAGATACAATTATCCTGCTTTCCCGCATGAAAAAAGCCGGGAAAACCCGGCAAGCAATGCATTTTATTCTAAGAAATCTTTAAGACGCTTACTGCGACTCGGGTGACGAAGCTTTCGGAGGGCTTTTGCTTCAATTTGGCGAATACGCTCACGTGTCACGCCGAATACTTTGCCTACTTCTTCAAGTGTACGGGTCCGGCCGTCATCAAGTCCAAAGCGAAGACGAAGTACATTTTCTTCTCGGTCTGTTAACGTATCAAGAACGTCTTCAAGCTGCTCTTTCAGCAGTTCATAGGCCGCGTGCTCAGACGGAGATGTCGCTTCCTGATCTTCAATAAAATCACCAAGGTGTGAATCATCTTCTTCACCAATCGGTGTTTCAAGTGAAACAGGCTCTTGTGCAATTTTCAAAATTTCACGGACTTTTTCTGGGGTTAAGTCCATTTCTTCGGCAATTTCTTCCGGTGCAGGCTCCCGACCGAGATCCTGCAAAAGCTGGCGCTGAACGCGGATCAATTTGTTAATCGTTTCAACCATATGAACGGGAATTCGGATTGTCCGTGCCTGATCTGCAATCGCACGAGTAATCGCCTGACGAATCCACCAAGTAGCATACGTACTGAATTTAAATCCTTTGCGGTAATCAAATTTTTCAACTGCCTTGATAAGTCCCATGTTCCCTTCTTGAATCAAGTCAAGAAACAGCATTCCGCGTCCTACATAACGTTTGGCGATACTGACAACAAGCCGCAAGTTCGCTTCTGCAAGACGGCGCTTTGCTTCTTCGTCCCCTTCTTCAATGCGGTGGGCAAGCTCAATTTCTTCCTGGGCGGATAAAAGATCGACACGGCCAATTTCTTTCAAGTACATGCGCACCGGGTCATTAATTTTCACACCCGGAGGAACGCTCAAGTCGTTTAAATCAAACTCTTCACTTTCTTTTTCAAGCTCTTGGATGTTCGGATCGTTTTCACCATTGCTTTCCTCTTCATCGACAAGCTCGACCCCTTGTTCTGTCAGGGATTCGTAAAATTCATCAATTTGTCCGGAATCCACTTCAAATGAGGCAAGTTTATCCGCCACATAATTATATGTTAATTCCCCTCTTTTTTTACCTGTTTCAATAATGAGTTCTTTTGCTTTTTCGAGTGTTAATTCAGTTTCTTTGGAACGTGTTGACTTTTCAGTCATTAGTCCCCCTCCTTCCAACTTCCTGGACGTAACTAGCGGGTAAGTAATTTTTCGAGCGAAATAATTTCGTGCAAAATGCGTGCAGCACCTACGTAATCGTGGCGTTTCTCTGCTTCAATGCGCTCTCTTTTTTTCTCTTCAATCTCAAAACGGCGATGCTGCTTTTGAATTTCTTTAACATAATCACGCAGCTCTTCTTCTCCGGGTTCATGATTTATGGTTGTTAAGCTAATATCCACGGCTAGACGCCGAAGCTGATCATCTTGCAGCACAGATAAAAAAGATGCCATATCCGGTTCTTCGGTTTGTTCATAATACCCAAGTAAATACGTAAAAAGCGCTTGATGCTCATCAATTGAAAACGGATCACCTTCCAGCATCGCCCGAAGTCGTTCTGTAAGGTCTGGATTGACGAGCATATGCGCCAACAGTCTTCTTTCCGCTGTTTCATGACGCGGATATTGTCGGATCGACCGTTCTCGCTGTGAAAAAGCACTGGTTGATGTTTCTTTTTTAGGAAGCGTTGCTTTTGGAGGGCGCTTTTTTAAAAAGAGCGTTTTTTCCTGCTCCTGCAATGCCTGCAGCGAAAGTGAAAATTCATCAGCGAGACGGCGCAAATAATGATCACGCTCTACTGCTTTTTTCAAGCCCGCGATTTCTGCAAGTACTTCTTCAATGTATCGAAACTTTTGCTCATCATCCCGCATGTTTTTTCCGCGTTTTAAATAATCCATTTTAAACGCCATGAATGTGAGCGACGAGTCTTTCACGTAAGCGGAAAAAGCATCCGCTCCTTTTTGCTTAATAAATTCATCCGGATCGAGCTGTTCTGGAAGAACGGTCACTTTTACAGACATATCGTGACTCACCAGCATATTTGCTGCTTTATAAGCGGCATTTAAACCGGCATTGTCTCCGTCATAACAAATAATCGCCTGATCGGAAACACGCTTTAACTGCTTAATATGTTCTTCTGTCAAGGCTGTACCCATGACCGCAACGGACTGCCCGAAACCAGCTCTGACTGCAGCAACGACATCTGCGAACCCTTCAAAAAGGACGAATTGTTTTTGTTTTTTGATCGCAGTCCGTGCTGCATTGAAATGGTACAGAAGGCTGCTCTTATGAAAAATAGGTGTTTCAGGTGAATTTAAATATTTTGGCTGTCCGTTATGAAGATCACGGCCTGAAAATCCAGCCACACGCCCTTTCTGATCATGAAGCGGGAACATGATCCTGCTTCGAAACCGGTCGAAATAACGGCCCGTTTCGTCGTTTTTGATCAATAGCCCGGCTCGTTCCATCCGTTCAATGGAAAAACCGCGTTTTTTCAGGATGTTCAGTGCAAATTCAGGCTGCGGCAAAGCCCAGCCAATTTGGAAACGGTCAATGTCCTCATCCGTAAATCCACGTTCGTGCAAATAACGAAGTGCTTCGTTTCCTTCTTCAGTGTTTAGCAATACATGCCGGTAAAATTTCGCCATCAGTTCATGCGCTTCATACAGATCGGCATTTTCGTCTGTTTTTGTTGGCTGTTCGCTTTCTGATGGAGAAATATCAAGTGCCACGCCTGCACGATCGGCAAGTCTGACGGCGGCTTCCTGGAAAGGGAGCTGATCCATTTCCATTAAAAAAGTAAACGCGTTACCTCCAGCGCCACAACCGAAACAATGGTAAATTTGCTTCTCGGGTGACACGGAGAAGGACGGCGAGTTTTCACCGTGAAATGGGCATAAGCCGAAATAATTTCGACCCTGTTTTTTTAGCTGAACATAATCCCCGATCACATCGGCGATATCAACGCCCTGTTTAATCTGTTGAATCGTTGCTTCAGGAATTCTTCCAGACATGTGACATCACCAGCTGTAAAATCGTATTTTGTATTTATTCTACACACGTGAATAGAATCCTTCTTTTCGCACAAAAGTTCGTTAAAAAGAACACCTTGTTGTATAAATGCGATCAAAAGAGAGGTTACATACTTAGTTTATTCTTTTGAAGGGGGGTCTAAACCTTTTTCGAATACTTTTTATCACAATATTCTATTATAGAACATTTTCACAAAAATGAAAAGTACATAATCAGTCGATTATGTACTTTTCCGGCTTCGATACAGGCTCATAATAATATTCGCTGTTTCTTCAACCGCTTTGTTTGTTACATCAATGACATCACAGCCAATTTTCGCTGTAATTTCTTCAAAATACATTAATTCTTTTTTTATCCGTTCCACATCTGCATAGCTTGCGCTGTCATCAAGTCCTAAAGAAATAAGTCGTTCGCGGCGGATCGAATTTAATTTTTCTGGACTGATTTTTAAGCCGATGCATTTTTCTTTCGGAACAGAAAACAATTCCTGCGGCGGATCCACTTCCGGTACAATCGGTACATTGGCCACTTTCACCCGTTTATGCGCCAAAAATTGCGATAACGGTGTTTTCGACGTACGAGAAACACCAATTAAAATGATATCTGCTTTTAACAATCCTCGCGGATCACGGCCATCATCATATTTAACGGCGAATTCGATCGCGTCTACTTTTTTGAAATAATCTTCATCTAGACGACGAACGAGCCCTGGCTCAAATAATGGCTGCATCGTATACATGGATTCAAGCTGATCCATCAATGGGCCGATTAAATCAAATACCTTTATATTATTCGCTTCGGCAGACTCAATCATGTATCTCCGGATGTCCGGCTTTACGAGCGTATATATAATAATGCCTTGATCTTCCTTAGCGAGGCTGATTACTTCATCGATATGAGCAGGGTCTTCCACATATGGAAACCGTTTAATGACGGCATGTGGGCCGCTGAACTGGCTTAGAGCTGCTTTTGTGACGAGTTCCGCTGTTTCACCGACGGAATCAGACACGATATAAATGATCGGATCGTTCACGTATCGTAGCCGCCTTTCTTTTAATGATCATCATCAGTTAATGATACAAATGCCCGCGTAATCGTTGTTTTCGTTACACGGCCGGTCACTTCTAGCCCTTTGCTTGTTTTCTTAATAACCGGTACACAATCAATTTGCTTTTCAAGAAGTGTTCTGGCGACATCGAGCAGCAAATCATCCCGTTCACAGACGGCAATGTTTGGCATACGTGTCATAATGATGTTTACTGGAAGAGAATTTAAATCCTGCTTGCCAATGCTTGCGCGAAGCAGATCCTTTCTCGACAAAACACCAGACAAGCAAAATGATTCATCTACAACAAATAAAGTTCCGACGTCTTCAAGAAACATCGTAACAATGGCATCATAGACCGTTGACTGTTCTTTGACAGCGACCGGGACTGCCTGAAAATCACGAACGTACAGCTTCATTAGGCTTTCTGTTAACAGCTGTGTTCCTGATTTCCCCGTATAAAAATAACCGACACGCGGACGCGCATCCAAAAATCCAGACATTGTTAAGATAGCCAGATCTGGACGCAGCGTCGCGCGGGTTAAGCTTAGCTGATCGGCAATATGTTCTCCGGTAATCGGACCGTTTTCTTTTACAATTTCCACAATTTTTTTCTGCCGTTTATTTAATTCGATTGTCCTCACCACCCCGTCAAAATAAACCCCGATGTTTTATCTCATCTCATTATTATAGCTCATTTTCACCGAATAAACAGCGGGCAGTGCAGGATGGACCGGTTTATTTTACGAGGACGGCCGTCACTTCCGCAAACTCAAGAATAATGCGGGCAAGATGCTGCATAACAGCAAGGCGGTTTTGCTTCAATGTTTCTTCTTCTGCCATTACCATTGTATTGTCGAAATAACGTTCAATGGCGGGCTTAAGCATGGCAAGCTGCTGATAGCGGTCGTCTGCTGCTGCCGTTTTATCCCACTCGCTTTGCAGCTTTACATATTCACTGTACAGCTCTGTTTCCTGATCATTTTGGAATAACGCCGGATTCACGTCACGTTCGCCATCCGCTTTTTTCGAAATATTGACGATACGGCTTAATGCTTCCATTGTTTCTTTAAAGTCTATATCATCTTTATGATTCATTAAAACAGCAGCTGTTTCTTCCATGTCAGACAGCGTACCTGTTTTTGTCAAAACTGCATCGATGATATCATAACGAATTCCTTTTTCCTGTAAAATATGCTTTACACGAAGTGCAAAGAATGAACTGATTTCCGCTTGTAACGTCTCAGCATCTTTATCACCAATATTGTCTGCCAGCACTTCTGCAATGGCAGAGGAAATGATATCTGAAAGCGTCACATTCCAGTTGCGCCTCATCATTGTCTGCACAATGCCCGCTGCCTGACGGCGAAGCGCATATGGATCCTGCGAGCCTGTTGGAATGATACCCACCGCAAAACAAGCCGTAATCGTGTCAAGTTTGTCCGCTATGCTGACAAGTGCGCCTGTTTTTGTTGAGGGAACAGAGTCATCCGCTGAGCGTGGCATGTAGTGTTCGTTCACCGCCACAGCCACTTCTTCTTTTTCACCTTTTTGACGGGCATATTTCTCTCCCATAATACCTTGCAATTCTGGAAATTCATAAACCATTTGTGTCACTAGGTCAAATTTACAAATTTCTGCTGTGCGGTCTGCAAGCAATTTGATCTCGTTCGTTTCGTTCATCAACTCAGCTATATTCGCTGTAATTCGGCGAATACGGGTGACTTTTTCGGATAGGGTACCAATTTTTTCGTGATATACAATTTTTTCAAGCTTTTGAAGAGAATCGGCGATTGGCGTTTTTTGATCTTCTTTGTAGAAGAAATCCGCATCTGCCAGACGGGCGCGCAATACTTTTTCATTGCCGCGTGATACTTTGTCTATCGCATGGCTGTTTCCATTTCGGATCGTAATGAAATGCGGAAGCAGTGTACCATCTGCTTTTTTCACCGGGAAATAGCGCTGGTGCTCTTTCATTGATGTGATCAGTACTTCTTCCGGCAATGCCAGAAACTCTTCGTTAAAGGAACCGGACAGGGCTGTCGGATACTCAACCAAGTTGTTAACTTCTTCTAACAGTGATTCATCGACAGGAATCATCCAGTTGTTTTTTTGTTCCAGCTGCTTTAGTCCCGCTAAAATCATGTCACGGCGTTCAGTCGGATCAGCAACAACAAACTGCTGCTTTAATGTATCCACATAGGCAGACGCTTCCTTAATGCTCGCCCGTTCCCCTAAAAACCGGTGCCCGGCTGTTTCAGTTCCTGTTTGTACGTCTGCGACGCTGAACGGAATGACATTTTGACCGAATAAAGCGGTGACCCACTTAATCGGGCGCACGTAGCGAATATCGCTTGAGCCCCAGCGCATATTTTTGCCAAATGTTAACGCCAAAATGACATGTTCAAGACCAGAAAGCAATGCTGCTGTTTCTTGTCCTTTTATAAATTTCTTTACATGTGCATACTCAATGCCTTTTATTTCTTTAAAATAAATATCATCCGTTGTCATACCTTGGCCTTTTGCAAAACCGGCGGCTGCTTTTGACCATTCCCCGTCTTCTGTCTGCGCGATTTTTTTCGCTGGGCCTTTTGCTTCTTCATCAATATCTGCTTGCGCTTCTGATACATTTTTAACAATGACCGCCAGCCTTCTTGGTGTTGAAAAAGTGTGAACCTCTCCAAATTCAATGTTTAATTCCGTTAAATAAGTGCTCACTTTTTCACCGAGCTGCTTCATTGATTGGGTGACAAATCGTGCCGGCATTTCCTCCAGACCGATTTCCAATAAAAGATCTTTACTCATGAGCTGCATCTCCTTTCCGGTTTAAAATTGGGAAGCCTAACTTTTCCCTTTCATCATAAAATGTTTTCGCAACCTGGCGGGCAAGGTTCCGCATCCGGCCGATATAAGCGGTCCGTTCCGTAACTGAAATCGCTCCCCGGGCATCGAGAAGATTAAATACGTGCGAACATTTTAAAACGTAATCATACGCCGGATGTACAAGCCCTTCATCCATTTGACGTTTTGCTTCTTTTTCATACACGCCAAATAAGTTAAACAGCATGTCCGGATCAGATGTTTCAAATGTATACTTTGAATGCTCAAACTCCGCCTGATAAAAAATATCATGAACTGTGAACCCGTTCGTCCACTCCAGTTCAAATACATTTTCTTTATCTTGAATGTACGACGCCAGGCGCTCAATGCCGTATGTAATTTCAACAGATACCGGCTTGCACTCAAGACCCCCCACTTGCTGGAAGTACGTAAACTGAGTGATTTCCATTCCATCAAGCCATACTTCCCAGCCAAGGCCTGCACAGCCGAGCGATGGATTTTCCCAGTTGTCTTCAACAAATCGGATGTCATGCTCAAGCGGATCAATGCCAAGCGCTTTTAATGAATCCAAGTATAATTCTTGAATATTGTCCGGCGACGGTTTCATAATAACTTGAAATTGATGATGCTGATATAATCGGTTTGGGTTGTCACCGTAACGGCCATCTGCCGGGCGGCGCGACGGCTCTACATACGCCACATTCCAAGGCTCCGGTCCAATCGCCCGTAAAAATGTGTAGGGACTCATCGTACCGGCTCCTTTTTCCACATCATATGCCTGCATTAAAATACATCCCTGATCGGACCAATGCTTCTGGAGCGTTAAAATCATCTCTTGAATATTCACTCTAATTCCTCCTTTTTTGTAAGAAAAGCGTAAGGCGCCTATTTATGGACTTATGGAACAAAAGCTAAGAACGCGGCATCGTGCCGCAACGCTTCAAAGCCGCCACGTCCCTGTGGATCATCTGGATCGGATCGTCGTAACGCTTTTGTAACCCACATCGTGCGGGTCTCAATGGCGCCTGAAGCTGGACAATATAAAAAACAAAAAAACCCGTCTCTATGTAGCACAAAATTGTGTACATAGGGACGGGTTTATCACCCGCGGTTCCACCCTATTTGCCAAATGGCCGCTTTCTTGTAAACGTGCTCCGGAGTGCCTGTTCGGCATTTACTCTTTACCCGGCTCCCACTGCCCCAGGCTCGCTTTAAAAGAGAATGATACCTACTTGTTTCCTTCACTGCACTTCATTATTTGCTTTTGTCTATTAAAACGTAATGCAAAAACATTCTTTTGTCAATCATCCACTTCGTCTTTTTTAAAGACATCTTCAAACCGCTCCATCTGTTCCAAAAAACGGCGGGATTTCAAATACAAACCGGCGTATTCATCGTAATACATGGAAATAGCTGCCCGAAGCTCTTTTTTCGTTGATTCTTTTACATCAATTGAGCCGAGGCGGTCAAGATCGAAAAAGTAAAAAAGCCGCAGCAAGCGAATCGCAGCCGGCGACAGCGGCAGGTAATACGGGTCTTTTTCAAAACAACGATGGCATATTAAGCCGTTTTCTCGAATGGAAAAACCAAATTGGCCTTCTGTTTCCCCGCAGACCGTGCACGCTGACAGTTCCGGCCGCAATCCTACCTGCACAAGCATTTTCATTTCAAAAATGTTCGTAACAATGGCCGGGTCCATTCCATCGTTAATGTACGCAAGACTTTTTCGAACGAGCTCGAATAACGGGGCACCCGTTTCTCCGTCCTCCGTTGTCCGGTCTGTCAGCTCAGCAATATATGCCGCGTAGGCCGTCTTTAATAAATCTTCCCGTATGTAGCGCATGGAGTCAAGCGCCTCTCCCTGCTGCATCGTGCCGAGACCTTTACCGCCCTGCACGAGAAAATAGCCATGTGTAAATGGCTGTGTGACGCCTGACAAGCGGCTGTTCATTTTTTTCGCACCCCTTGCAACTGCTGCTTTTTTTCCTTTTTCACGTGTCAGCATCGTTACAATTTTGTTTGTTTCACCATAATCATTTGTCCGGAGCACGATGCCTTCCCATTTTTCAAGCATGCCGCCCACTCCTTATCAGGACATTAATATTCGTCTTCTTTAAATCCGAAGTCGCGTAGATTGGCTGCTTTGTTGCGCCAATCTTTTTGAACTTTTACCCACAGCTCCAAAAATACTTTTGAGCCGAGTAAATGCTCAATATCCTGACGTGAGCGTTTGCCTACTTCTTTTAACAATGCACCTTGTTTTCCAATCACAATCCCTTTTTGCGAGTCACGTTCCACCACAATCGTTGCCATAACGTCAATCATATCTTTCCCGTCACGCTTTGAAATCTTGTCGATCACTACAGCAATCGAATGCGGCACTTCTTCCCGTGTTAAATGCAATACTTTTTCGCGGATTAATTCAGAAACGATAAATCGCTCCGGATGATCGGTTACCTGGTCAGCCGGATAGTATTGCGGACCTTCTGGAAGAATTTTTTGAATTTGCTCCAAAAGCCGGTCCACGTTATTTCCTTCAAGAGCTGAAATTGGCACAATTTCGGCAAAATCAAGAAATTCCTTATATTGCACGATGAGTTCCATCAGCTTATCCGGATGAATACGATCGATTTTGTTAATGACCAGGAAAATCGGTGTTTTTACATCTTTCAGCTTGTCGATGATAAACTCATCGCCCCCGCCAAACCCTTCTTCCGCATTGATCATGAAAAGGACAATGTCTACTTCTCTTAGCGTGTTTACAGCCGTTTTCATCATAAAGTCGCCCAGTTTATGTTTCGGTTTATGAATACCTGGTGTATCGATAAAAACCATTTGGGCATGATCTGTCGTCAGGACACCCTGTACTTTATTGCGCGTCGTCTGCGGCTTATCGCTCATAATGGCAATTTTTTGCCCGATCACCCGATTTAAATAGGTTGATTTCCCAACATTTGGCCGGCCAATAATTGAAATAAAGCCTGATTTGTATTTATTATTTTCCATTTAAATCCTCCGGTGAAAAAGCACCTGGCAGAAGTTCTGACACTGTCAGCATCTGCACATCGCCTTGTAAATTTGTTAATATAACGGGCATATCCGGCGGACAGAGCTCGGCTATTACTTGCCGGCAAGCACCGCACGGCGGCACTGGTCTCTTTGTATCAGCTACAACGGCAATAGCCGCAAATTCATTCGCGCCTTCTGACCAAGCTTTGAAAATGGCTGTACGCTCCGCACAGTTCACAACGCTGTATGCTGCATTTTCAATGTTGCAGCCGCCGAAGATTTGTCCATCTTTCGTTAACAGCGCAGCGCCAACTTTAAAGTTCGAATATGGAACATACGCTCTTTCACGTGCCTCTTTTGCGGCTTCCATAAGCTTTTGTTGATTCATCTTGTCCACCTCGTTAAAATTTCGGAATAAATAAAATGCATCCAATTATAATCGCCGCACAAGCAAAAACAAGGACTGCTCCTGCCGCAAGATCCTTCGCCATTTTAGCGAGCGGCCTGTATTCCTCAGTCACCAGGTCCACCGTTTTTTCAATGGCTGTATTCATCATTTCAAGCGTAATAACGCCTGCTATTGTTAAAAGAAGCACACACCATTCGAGCCGTGTCAGCCCAAAAATAAAACCAGCTGCAGATACGAAAATACCTGCAGCAGCGTGAACACGTATATTTGGTTCAAGCAACGCGAGTTTCAAACCATTTCCGGCAAAACCTAATGAAGAGAAAAGTCTTTTTACATTAAACGTTTGATTATCTTTCAAGTCCATACGCATCCAAAATGTCTTTTTGACGGCCAAACATTTCTTTTTCATCCTGCTCATTCATATGGTCATAACCAAGCAGGTGCAAAAAGCCATGAACCGTTAAAAAACCGAGTTCCCGCTCAAAGGAATGACCGTACTCTTCTGCCTGCTCTTTTGCCCGATCAATCGAAATGATAATGTCGCCTAAAATCCTCGGCGAATCTGCCCCGGTAATGACTACTTCATCTTCACCCATTTCCTCAAGTGCGAATGAAATGACGTCAGTCGGTGCATCTTTTTCCCGGTAGTCTCGGTTCATTTCCTGAATCCGGTCGTTTGTCACAAACGTAACAGACACTTCACTGCCATCGGGCACCAATTCTTTCGCTGCCGCAAGCTGCAGCAATTCTCCCGAAAGCTTTTCCGCTCCTTCGTCAAGCTGGTTTGTTTCGTCTAAAAAATCAACGACGAGTACCATTCCCGTCATCTCCTTTTTCTGCTTTTTCATATGCTGTAATCATTTTTGCCACAAGTGGATGACGGACGACATCAGTTTGATTTAAATGTACAAACGAAATCCCATGCGTATTTTCAAGGATTCGCTCGGCTGAAACGAGACCTGAAACAGCCCCTTTAGGCAAATCAATTTGTGTCCGGTCACCGGTGATAACCATTTTGGAACCAAAACCGAGACGTGTTAAAAACATTTTCATTTGTGCTTTGGTCGTATTTTGTGCCTCATCTAAAATAACAAAAGCATCATCCAGTGTACGGCCGCGCATGTAGGCGAGCGGCGCGATCTCAATTGTTCCGCGTTCGATCATCCGGTCCGTATGCTCTGCCCCGAGAACGTCATGGAGTGCATCATATAACGGACGCAAATAAGGATCCACTTTTTCCTTCAAATCTCCTGGCAAAAACCCAAGGCTTTCGCCTGCTTCAACTGCCGGACGTGTTAAAATAATACGCTTGACCCGACTGTTTTTTAACGCGCGCACTGCCATCACAACAGCAAGATATGTTTTACCAGTTCCTGCCGGTCCAATACCAAAAACGAGGTCTTTGCTTCGAATTGCTTCAATATAGTCCCGCTGACCAAGCGTTTTAATACGGATGGACTTGCCTTTAGCATTTTTTGTTATTTCTTCTTCATATAATTCATCTAAATATTCGATCGTGCCATTTTTAGCCATTTGAACCGCATTAATGACATCGCGTTCACTTATGTTGATTTGCTTGCGAATGACCCCAAGCAGCTGCTCCACCACAACACGTGCTTTTCCAACGTTTTGGGCAGATCCGGATATATGGACTGCTTCTCCCCGTGTAACCATTGATACGTGGAACTCTTCTTCCAAGATCGTTAAATGGCGATCAGAAACGCCGAATAATAAGACGGCTTCGTTTTGGTCGCCAAGAGCGACGGCTGCTGACTTCAATTCTTCCTGCATTCAATCATTCTCCTTAGCTGCCACGATTAGTTAATTGCAATATTTTCTAGTACTTGGAAGTGTATAATCACCTTTACTTTACCACTTTCAACCCGCTTCTGTAAAACGTTTTCGCCTATTATGACTGCCTTTTTAGGCAGTTTGGCCATTAAGGCGGCTTTCGCTGCCTGAATCGCTCTTTTCTCTTGTTCTGCCTCAGATTCAATGGTTGTAACTGACTTTAATGGATAAAATGTTTCGGTCCGCAAAGAAACCGGCAATCGATAAGAAAAAAAATGAAGGGAATAACGGTTTTCTTCTGACTGAACAGGCTTTTGGAACGGAGAAGCTGTCCAAAAACTAAATTCTTTTTCTCCAAATGAAAAAAAGATACTTTTTCTTTTTTCCCCATTTCGTGTTTTCAATGACTTGTTTCCAAGGGTAACGGTTGCCTTGTACCACGTTTCTGCTGTTACTGTTCCAGCAGCCGGTTTCTTTTTTGTCCCCGTGATCAATCGGCTCCCAGCCTCCACAAAATCTCCTCGCCGAATCTTCGATACCCCGTACTCTACAAATAAATCATGCACAACACCCGATTTTGATGCTTTTAAATGACGGCTTCCAGCTAAAGAATTTTCCGCTTTTTTCTCAGCAGAAACATCAACGATATAAACGACACCTTTTTTTTCAATTGTAAAACGCACGATTCCAGGGATTTCTTGAACGGCACGCCTGGAAATCTGTTCCGCATCTAAATCATTTAAACGAATTGCCCCTTCACGAATACCTTCTTTTTTCAAAAATACTCGAACGTCCTCTTTCAATTCCGCATCTGCTCCTTGTATATCAATTCGAATGATCATCGCAGACAAAAGAATCATTATAATAAAAAAGCAGATACTCGCCAAAAAAAATGGGGCATATTGGAAAAGACGCTTTTTTAAAAATGGAAAACCTGTCCGTTCTTCAAATCGAATTGTGCCGGAAAAATGCCTTGCTTCCTGCCTGAGCTGTCCAAGATCCCGGATGGACAGGCAAAATCGAACCTCATTCTGGCGGTTGTATTGAAGATTTTTTAATGTGACACCGCGTTGATGTAGTCTGCCTGGAAATAAAGGGGCTTCTTCTCCTCTAATCAACACGGTTACTGCACCAGTGAAAAAAAAGTCAGCCACGTTTCTTTTCCTTCATACAAACCGACGTAATTTCCCCTTCAATCACCACTTCAGCAGGCATTAGTTCTAATACTTCCAGTGATTTCCCCTGTATTTCAAGCGTGGCATTCGACAGTTGAATGCGTACGAACTGATTGGTAAACTGTTCTAGTTTCTCGGCATTATAAACAACTACTTTGCTATTACCAATCATGACAACCCTCGGAATCCGTCCGACAGCGTCTTCCGGCAGACCGGCCATCTTTCCCATCCACTTCATAAAAAACGCCCCTTTCTTTTTCATATATGTATGAAAAAAAAGGGGCACTCATCACTTTTTGCGTTTTGACTTCGGTGGTCTAAGCACTTCTGACAATACAATTCCTTTAATCATGTCTTCACCCGTCCACGTGTCAATAACAGATATCGGTTCTTTTTTCTTTATTCTTTTCGGTCGTGTAGACCGAGTGGGCTTTTCTTCATTCTTTGCGGATTTCGGTCCTAATGGCTCCTTTTGTTCTATGGAGGACATAACAGTTGAAGCTTTTTCTGCCGGTTTACGCTCCATTTGTCCGGCCATTTCTTTTATTTTCCGCTCTACTTTTTGTTTGTTTTTTTTAGATTTTTCCTGCTTCTCATTTTTATTAAGAAACATCGAGATCAAACCGGCAATAACGGCAAATATTAGCGCTTCTATTGCAATGACCCCCTTACGGTTAAATTAGTCATTCTTATGGTCTTTTTTCTTGTCGCCAAGACTGCTGATCGCACCACGCATGTCCGTATCCGCGGATAAGTTTTGAATGTTCAAGTAATCCATGACTCCGATATTTCCGGCACGAAGCGCTTCACCCATTGCAAGCGGGACATCCGCTTCCGCTTCAACAACTTTCGCCCGCATTTCTTCAACGCGCGCTCTCATTTCCTGCTCTTTCGCAACAGCCATCGCACGACGCTCTTCCGCTTTCGCCTGAGCGATGTTTTTATCCGCTTCCGCTTGTTCCGTCTGAAGTTCTGCGCCGATATTTTTGCCGATATCCACGTCTGCAATATCAATGGATAAAATTTCAAAAGCCGTTCCGGAATCAAGACCTTTATTTAAGACAGTTTGTGAAATCATATCTGGATTTTCAAGTACTTTTTTATGATGTTCGCTGGAACCAATTGTACTAATGATCCCTTCGCCGACACGCGCAACGATTGTTTCTTCACCTGCACCACCGACAAGGCGGTCAATATTGGCCCTTACAGTAATCCGCGCTTTTGCTTTTACTTCAATTCCGTTCATCGCCACACCCGCAATAAATGGCGTTTCGATCACTTTCGGATTTACACTCATTTGAACAGCTTCCAACACGTCACGGCCTGCAAGGTCAATCGCAGCGGCACGTTCAAATGACAGCTCAATATTTGCACGGTGCGCCGCAATCAAAGCATTGACAACACGGTCAACATTTCCTCCGGCTAAATAATGACTTTCAAGCTGATTAATATTTAAACCAAGTCCTGCTTTAGATGCTTTAATAAGCGGATTCACAATTCGATTTGGTATAACACGGCGAAGACGCATACCGATTAACGTGAAAATACTGATTTTAACGCCAGCCGCGAGCGCTGAAATCCAAAGCGCAACCGGGACGAGAGTTAACAAAATACTTAGTAAAATGATCGCGCCGGCAATGGCTGCAATCAAAAGAATGGTATTACCTGCAAACATACAATAATTCCTCCTTTATGATTCAATCTCTCTTACAACAACTCGGACGCCTTCTGTTTTAACGACAGCTACTTCTTTCCCACCTGC
The DNA here is from genome assembly GCF_024213455.1 of Domibacillus sp. A3M-37. Taxonomy (NCBI): domain Bacteria; kingdom Bacillati; phylum Bacillota; class Bacilli; order Caryophanales; family Bacillaceae; genus Domibacillus; species Domibacillus sp. A3M-37. The sequence continues at coordinate 47,721 of NZ_JANAVL010000016.1, forward strand.
GATGAAAACACCTTCTGCGACAGCATCAACACGCTCTCCATCAATCACAACCGTTCCAGATGGGCGCAGTGCCGTTTTAGCTCTTCCTACTTTCCCAATTAAGTCTGTCCGTGTAACGTTTGATACATATCCGCGTTCTGTATCCGTCGAATCGCTTAAAATGAATTTCTTGAAAAATTTCATTTCTTTCCCCAACACCTTTACCATTAAAATCAGTGCTGCTGTTGCGATCATAAAGGCGATCAAAAGGGAAATGGCTGTCCAAAGCAAACTTGCTCCAGCAAAAAGAACGCCTGCCGCAAAAAGCAAGAAGCCAATAAAGCCAACGATTCCACCCGGCAAAATAACTTCTGCCAAGATAAAGACGACCCCAGTCACAATGAGCAGCACTGTCAAAATACCGGCATCCCCTGACATGAAGTGACCTGCAGTAAAAATGATCAATGCAAGCGTGCCGACAGCCCCGGGTATTCCAAAGCCCGGCGTAAACAATTCTAAAATAAATCCTGTCAGCATAGCCGATAAAAGAATCATAACAACAATTGGGTTTGTGGCAAAATCGACAAATCTTCCACTGCCATCAAATGCGAATAGGAATGGAACGCCTGCAAGCAATCCCGCCCATTTTTTCATTGGAATATGTCTCACCGCCTTTCTGCAGGTTCTTTCTCATTTATACGGAATAAACAGGCAAAAAGTTTCATAATAATTAAAGCGTAAGGCGCCTGGAGCTGAATATTGTCCAAAAATATGTACTTTGTTAATTTAAAATAAAAAACTGCCGTCCTAATTGGACGGCAGTTTTTTAAGAAAGCTTTTGCTGGACAAGACGGTTTACAAGCGATCCATCCGCTTTGCCTTTTACTTTCGGCATAAGCGAAGCCATCACTTTTCCCATGTCCGCTTTCGCAGAAGCACCGGTTTCAGCGATTGTTTCATCAACAATGGCCGACACATCTTCTTCTGAAAGCTGTTCCGGCATATATTCGTTCACGTAAGTCAGTTCAGTCTGAATTTTGGCCACAAGATCCTCACGGCCGGCTTTTTCAAACTCATGGAGGGAGTCTTTGCGCTGTTTCACTTCGCGAGAAAGGACTGTCAGTTCTTCCTCTTCCGTCAGGTCGCGGCCGCCTGCTTTAATGCTTTCATTTTGCAATGCAGCTTTCAGCATGCGGATGACTGTCAGTTTTTCTTTCTCTTTGTTCTTCATCGCTTGCTTCATCTCGTCATTAAGACGTCCGAGAAGACTCATAAAAAACCTCCTCTTAGAACTTACGTTTACGAGCTGCTTCAGATTTCTTTTTGCGTTTCACGCTTGGTTTATCATAAAATTCGCGCTTTCTGTACTCCTGCAGGGTGCCAGTTTTAGAAACAGTTTTCTTGAAACGGCGAAGAGCATCCTCAAGCGATTCGTTTTTGCGAACAACAGTTTTTGACATTTCTTTTTCCCTCCCTCCGAACACATTACGATGGAAATTCCATGTACTGAACTATTATAATACATGCTCCCAGCCCGGTCAAGAAACTTTCTTTACAAAAGATACACAATTAGTAGCCTGCTTCTCCTTCAACTCCTGTCACAATCGCAATACCGGAGCTTGCACCAATTCGTGTTGCGCCCGCTTTAACCATTGTCATCGCATCCTGCTGTGTGCGGACACCGCCTGATGCTTTTACACCGATTTTTGGTCCGACTGTTTCACGCATTAAACGAATGTCACTTTCAGTTGCACCGCCAGATGAAAAACCTGTAGATGTCTTTACATAATCCGCACCTGCTGCTACTGCTAATTCACAAGCTGTTTTCTTTTCCTTCTCTGTGAGAAGGCTCGTTTCAATAATAACTTTCACCAGTGCTTTTCCCTGTGCGGAGGCAACAACCGCTTTAATATCTTTTTCAACCACTTCTATAGCGCCATCTTTTAACGCACCGATGTTGATGACCATGTCGACCTCTGTCGCGCCATGCTCAATGGCCGTTTTTGTTTCAAACGCCTTTACTTCGGTAATCGTTGCACCCAGCGGAAACCCAATGACCGTACAAACTTTTACTTCAGATCCACGAAGCAATTCTGCCGCTTGCTTAACGCGGGCCGGATTGATGCAGACAGAAGCAAATCCGTGCCGGTTTGCTTCTTCGCATAATTTTGCTACTTCTTCTTTTGTTGCATCTGCTTTTAAGAGTGTATGATCAATTGTTTTTGCGATATTTCCAAATGTATCGGTAATCATTAAAATGATCCCCTTTCAGTTAGTTGTCCGTACCTCTTCATTTTACCACCATTCAAAGCGGTATGCGAGAAAATAGACGAAAAAAACCGGCGGATTCGCCGGTTTTACACTATTGCTGCTTCAAGCACGCGAACAAACTGCCCTTCATTATATGGGTAGCCTGCTTTTGTTACTTTCACTTTTACAATTTTCCCAATCATGTCTTCTGTTGCCGGGAAAACCACTTTTAAATAGTTATCAGTATAACCACTGTAAAGCCCTTCGCCGCCTTCTTTAAAAGGTTCCTCCGGAATAACTTCAAGCACTTCATTTTCGAATTGTGCCGCGTACTCTTTCGCAAGCTGGTCTGATAACGCAATTAGTTTGTGGACACGTTCATTTTTGATTTCTTCATGAACCTGATCGTCCATCCGGGCTGCTGGTGTGCCTGTCCGTTTGGAATAAGGGAATACGTGCAACTCGGAAAATTGATGCTCCTTAATGAAATTGTACGTTTCCATAAATTCTTCTTCCGTTTCACCAGGGAATCCAACAATGACATCTGACGTGACAGCAAGACCTGGCAGTGCTTCTTTTAAGCGATTGATCCGGTCTGCAAAGGCAGCCATTGTATATTTACGGCGCATACGTTTTAAAACGGTATCCGATCCAGATTGAAGCGGAATATGCATATGGCGGACAACAATATTGGACTTGTCGATGACGTCAATGACTTCATCCGTTAACTGACTCGCTTCGATCGATGAAATACGAATCCGTTTTAAACCCGGCACTTTTGTTTCCAGGTCACGAAGCAGCATGGCCAGATTATAATCTTTAAAGTCAGATCCATAACCGCCTGTATGAATGCCTGTCAGGACAATTTCCTGATAACCGGACCGAACAAGCTGGTTCGCCTGGCGGATGACTTCTTCCGGATCACGCGACCGCATTAAGCCGCGCGCCCAAGGAATGATGCAAAATGTGCAGAAGTTGTTGCAGCCTTCCTGAATTTTCAGTGAAGCCCGTGTCCGGTCTGTAAATGCAGGAACATCTAATTCTTCATACACACGGTTTTTCATAATATTGCCCACTGCATTGATCGGCTGGCGCACTTGTTTAAACTGCTCAATATACTCAAGCATTTTGATTCGGTCCTGTGTGCCGACGACGACATCTACACCCGGAATCGCCATAATTTCAGCTGGAGACGTCTGCGCATAACAGCCTGTTACACAAATGACCGCATCCGGATTTTTGCGCACAGCACGGCGAATAACCTGCCGGCTTTTTTTATCTCCTGTATTTGTCACCGTACATGTATTAATGACATATACATCCGATGTTTTTTCAAAATCCGTCCGCTCGTAGCCATTTTGCTCGAACAGCTGCCAGATTGCTTCTGTCTCATAATGGTTTACTTTGCAGCCTAACGTATGAAATGCCACTGTTGGCATGTAAATCACCTCTTCAATTCTAAGTAAAAAGAAACTGCTGACAGCACATATAAAGGAGCGGTTTCCGCCCGCAAAATTCTCGGCCCAAGTGCGCATGGAATAAATCCCGCTCCCTGCAGCCGAGCGGCTTCTTTTTCAGAAAATCCGCCTTCCGGACCGGTAACAGCGAGCATGCGCCTGCCGGATTTCAAGCCGCTGACTGCCTCATAAAAAGCAGGCATTTCCCCGGATTTAGCAGTTTCTTCATAAGCAAATAGTTTTACATCAAACATGTTTCCATGCTCAATAATTTGTGTAACTGACATCGGCTCTGCCACAGCCGGAATCCGATTTCGATGAGACTGTTCAGCTGCTTCTTTAGCAATCTTTTGCCATCGTTCTATTTTTTTGGCTCCTTTTTTAAGGTCCCACTTTACAATCGAACGTTCGGCTTCAAATGGAACAAACCCGGCAGCGCCGAGTTCTGTTCCTTTCTGTATAATATAATCGAATTTATCGCCTTTCACAAGACCGCACGCCAGAACAACTTCTACCGGCAATTCAGCCGAGTGTGCCAGCCACTCTTCCACTTTCGCAACAATAGACGTATCCGTTACATTTGTCAGCACAGCCACAGCCGCCCTGCCATCTGGAAACACGGTATAAACATGATCGCCTTCTTCCATGCGCATAACGCGGCGGATGTGGTGGATATCTTCTTTTGAAAATAGGATATTTTGTTCATCCTGCTCGTTTGTTAAAAAATATCGCTGCATGTTTGCACCTCAATTATTCCGCTTTTTTGCCGACGATGCATACCCAGTCTTCCATCACGACGGTTTCTTCGATAACCAAGCCGGCAGCTGTCATCGCTTTACGGACGTCGTCTTTTTTCTGCCCGATGATCCCTGATGCAATGAAGAATCCACCCGGCCGCAAAATAGAGGCAACATCATCTGTAAAAGAAATGATCACTTCCGCCAAAATATTCGATACAATCACGTCCGGCTGCTCATCAATTCCGTCAATTAAATTATTTTTAGAAACAGATACAATATTTTCTACATGATTTAACGCAACGTTTTGACGAGCCGCCGATACCGCTACTTCATCTAAATCAAGCGCTGTGACACGAGAAGCACCCAGCAGCGCGGCGCCAATGGCTAACACACCGGAGCCGGTTCCGACATCTACAATATGTTGATTCGGCTGTACAAACCGCTCAAGTGCCTGCAAGCACATAACCGTTGTTGGATGAGTGCCCGTCCCAAACGCCATGCCTGGGTCTAGTTCAATAATCAGTTCGTCCGTTGAAAAAGGTTCATAATCTTCCCATGTTGGAACAATCGTGAATTTTTCAGAAATTTTAACCGGATTGTAATATTGTTTCCACGCGGTTGCCCAGTCTTCTTCATGCACTTCACTGACTGATACACCCAGCTTTCCCGTATCAATTTGATAAACAGATAAATTTTTCACAGCCGCTGTAATATCATCAACAGTTTCCTGTAAAAAGCTATTTACCGGCAAATACGCTTTAACGGCCACGCCTTCATCCGGATAATCACTGGGATTCAGTTCGTACAATTCGCCAAAAAGGCCGCTTTCTCGTTTTTTGTCCAGTTCAGCACGGTCTTCAATGACAACGCCGCTTGCACCCGCTTCATGTAAAATATTCGAAATCGGCTCGACTGCATCGTTTACGGTTTCAATGCAAATTTCTGACCACTTCATTTGTGTCAGCTCCCATCATGCCATTTAGTCACGCTTGAGCGCGCGTTTGACTTTATCGAAAAAGCCATCTTCTTCGCTTGGCTGTTCACCGCTTACTTCCGCAAACTCACGAAGAAGCTGCTTTTGCTTTTCATTTAATTTAACCGGTGTGATTACTTTGACATGAACGTGCTGATCGCCTGTTCCGAAACCTCTGACGTTTGCCACGCCTTTGCCGCGAAGACGGAATCTCGTTCCGCTTTGTGTACCCGCAGGCACTTTCAGCTTCACTTTGCCGTGAACGGTCGGTACTTCAATTTCATCACCAAGCGCTGCCTGGACGAATGTGATTGGCATTTCACAATAGATATCATCGCCATCCCGCTCAAACAATTCATGTTCCCGCACACGGAAAACAACGTACAAATCACCTGCTGGTCCACCATTTATGCCGGCTTCACCTTGTCCGGATAAACGAATTTGCTGTCCTTCATCAATACCTGCTGGAACTTTTACATTAATCGTCTTGTTTTTTGTTACACGGCCGTCACCGCCGCATGTTGAACATTTTTCTTTGATCATTTTGCCTGTACCGCTGCAATGATGACATGTGCGGCGTGTCGCTACACGGCCAAATGGCGTGTTTTGTTCCACATTTACCTGGCCCACACCGCCACAATGCGAGCACGTTTCAGGAGACGTTCCTGGTTTTGCACCGCTGCCATGGCATGTTCCGCACTCTTCTTCTTTTGGAATCGTAATATCTTTTTCCACGCCAAAAACCGCTTCTTCAAATGACAATGCCATCGTATATTGAAGATCATCTCCTTGACGCGGCGCATTCGGATCGCGTCTGCGTCCACCGCCGCCGCCGCCAAAAAATGTGCTGAAAATATCATCAAATCCGCCGCCAAAGCCAGAGAATCCACCGCCGCCAAAACCGCCCTGCTGAGGACCTGCGTGGCCAAATTGATCATATTGGGCTTTTTTTGAATCGTCACTTAACACTTCATATGCTTCAGAGATTTCTTTGAATTTTTCGTCTGCACCTGGCTCTTTATTAATATCTGGATGAAATTTTTTTGACAGCTTCCGATATGCTTTTTTAATTTCATCTTTAGGCGCACTTTTCTCAATACCTAATACCTCATAATAATCCCGTTTGCTCACCGTTTTCACTCCCGTTTCATTCACATAACCGCTATTTTAACATACATCGGCCTTTAGATGGTAAATTGTTTCACGAAAAAAGCCAAAGCCGGAAAACCGCTGACTTTGACTTTTTCGTGTAGCTGGCGCTTAGTTTTTATCTTTTGAATCGTCGACTTCTTCAAATTCCGCATCAACCACACCGTCATCTTTTGGTGCGCCTTCTGCTCCTTGCTGTTCCTGGGCTGCTTTCGCCGCTTCTTCATACAGTTTCATAGATAAAGCCTGCACGATTTCGTTTAACGCATCCCGTTTTGCACGGATGTCCTCAAGATCGCCTTTTTCAATCGCTTCTTTCAAGGCATCTTTCGCTTCCATCGCTTTTTGAAGTTCTGCTTCATCAACTTTTCCTTCAAGCTCTTTCACTGTTTTTTCTGTTGTGAAAACAAGCTGGTCCGCTTCGTTGCGAAGTTCTACTTCTTCTTTGCGCTGCTTATCGGCATCCGCATTTTCTTCCGCTTCTTTTACCATGCGGTCGATTTCTTCATCTGACAAGCCTGAAGAAGACTGGATCGTAATATTTTGTTCTTTTTGTGTGCCAAGGTCTTTTGCTTTTACATTCACGATTCCGTTTTTATCGATATCAAACGTTACTTCGATTTGCGGAATGCCGCGTGGCGCCGGTGGAATGTCTGAAAGCTGGAAACGGCCAAGTGTTTTGTTGTCTGCTGACATTGGGCGTTCCCCTTGAAGCACATGAATGTCGACAGCAGGCTGGTTATCTGCAGCTGTTGAGAACACTTGCGACTTCGAAGTTGGAATCGTTGTGTTACGGTCAATCAGCTTCGTAAACACGCCGCCCATTGTTTCAATACCGAGTGAAAGTGGTGTAACGTCAAGAAGAACAACGTCTTTCACATCGCCTGTAAGTACGCCGCCTTGAATCGCTGCACCCATCGCAACGACTTCATCTGGATTCACGCCTCTATGCGGTTCTTGGCCAGTTTGCTTTTTAATTGCTTCTTGTACAGCTGGAATCCGTGTAGAGCCCCCAACAAGAATCACTTTATCAATTTCCGCATTTGATTTGCCCGCATCTTGTAGCGCTTGGCGGACAGGACCCATTGTACGTTCGACAAGGCTTGATGACAATTCATCAAACTTTGCGCGTGATAATGTTGTTTCAAGATGGAGCGGTCCTGCTTCTCCTGCTGTAATAAATGGAAGCGAAATTTGCGTCGATGTCACGCCAGACAAATCTTTTTTCGCTTTTTCAGCCGCATCTTTCAAACGCTGCATGGCCATTTTGTCTTTTGACAAGTCGATGCCGTTGTCCTTTTTGAATTCATTGACAAGATAATCAATGATCACTTCATCAAAGTCATCCCCGCCCAGACGGTTGTCACCGGCAGTTGAAAGCACTTCAAAGACACCATCGCCAAGCTCAAGAATAGACACGTCAAATGTACCGCCGCCAAGGTCGTACACGAGAATCGTTTGATCTTGGTCTGTTTTATCCATTCCATATGCAAGCGCTGCTGCCGTTGGCTCATTAATGATGCGCTCTACTTCAAGACCGGCAATTTTACCAGCATCTTTTGTTGCTTGGCGTTCTGCATCATTAAAATAAGCAGGTACTGTAATAACCGCTTTGTCGACTTTTTCCCCAAGATAATCTTCCGCATACGCTTTTAAATGTTGCAAAATCATTGCAGAAATTTCTTGCGGTGAATAGTCTTTGCCTTCGATTGTTTCTTTATGGTTTGTCCCCATATGGCGCTTAATCGAAATAATTGTATTCGGGTTTGTAATTGCCTGGCGTTTTGCTACTTCCCCTACTTGGCGCTCTTCATTTTTAAATGCGACAACAGATGGCGTTGTACGGTTGCCTTCCGGATTTGGGATGACTTTTGCTTCTCCGCCTTCAAGTACTGCTACGCAAGAGTTTGTTGTTCCAAGGTCGATACCGATAATTTTACTCATCTTTAAAATTCCCTCCTGAAATCATTGCTTATCAAAATATTATTGATTCACTTTTACCATAGATGGGCGGATCACCCGGTCTTTTAGCTTATATCCTTTTTGAAGCTCAGCTAAAACCGAATTAGGTTCTGCCGATTCATCACTGTCTGTCATAACTGCTTGATGGACTGTCGGATCAAACGGCTTACCCACCGTTTCAATTGTTTCCACCCCTTCTCCTTCAAGAGCCGTTACGAGTGTTTTGTAGACCATTTCCATGCCTTGAAGCACTGATTTTGTTTCATCGTGTTCAGGCGTTACTTGCAGCGCCCGCTCAAAATTATCAAGCACCGGCAAAAGTTCGGTTACTAATTTTTGTGCGCGATATTTTTCCAGCGCTTCCCGGTCCAGGTTTGCCCGGCGCCGGAAATTATCAAAATCCGCTAGCAAGCGCAAATAGCGGTTTTCTGATTCATCCAGCTGCTTTTGAAGCTGTTCTTCTTTCGATTCCTCAATTACTTCTTCAATAATCGTTTCTTCCATTTCAATGGATCCGTTTTCTTCTTCGGAAGAAGCCGTTTGATCAATCGGCTTTTCTTCCGTCAATGGCTTTTGCTCTTCTGCCACTGATGCCACCTCCAACATTTCTAGTCATCAATTTAAGTTCGCGTATTGTAAAGACGTGTCAGTACATTGGTCATGTCATGACTTAAAAAATCAACAAGTGTAATGACACGAGAATACTCCATTCGTTTTGGACCGAGAATGGCAATAGTACCAACCGGTTCATTGCCGACAGAATAGGACGCCGTAATTAAACTGCAGTCTTCCATTGCCTGCTCTGCATTTTCCGTACCGATTTTAACTTGCACACCGGATTCAGTCGGACGGATCAACTCATACATATCATGTTCTTTTTCCATCATATCCATGACAAGACGCACTTTTTCCACATCACGAAATTCCGGCTGATTGAAGATATTTGTTTTGCCTCCGATAAACAGCTTGCCAATCGGCGAACTCCCAGATGCTTCCGCAAACATATGCAGCACCGCTTCGTAATTGTGAAGATGACGCCTCATTAATTCCGTTGTTTCTTTATAAATTTTTTGACGAAGCTCCGACAGTGGAACACCGGTCAGTCGATCATTTAAAATATTGACCATTTTTTCAATGTCCTCCGGTTCAATTCCTTCCGGCAATGAAAAAATCCTGTTTTCAACGTGCCCCGTATCGGTCACAATAATGGCTACAGCCGACCGAGTATCAATTGGAATAATCTGCAAATTCCTAACTTTGTGGTCATTAAATCTTGGACCAAGAACGATCGATGTATAGCTGGTCAGCTCCGATAAAATTGTCGCGGCATTTTGAACGGCTTTTTCAAGCCCTTCCTGCCTGTCAGCAAAAATAGAATGAATCGCCGTCCGTTCGCTGCGTCGAAGTGACCCGGGCGACAGCAAATGATCCACATAATATCTGTATCCTTTTTCAGATGGGACACGTCCGGATGACGTATGCGTTTTTTCTAAAAACCCCATCTCTTCAAGATCTGCCATTTCATTTCGAATTGTAGCGGGACTGTATGAAACGTCGTCTTTTTTAGCAAGGTTGCGTGACCCGACCGGCTGAGCCGAACGAATAAAGTCATCAATTATAATTTGCAAGATGAAAAGTTGGCGGTCTGTCAGCACATTCATCACCTCTGTTAGCACTCTTTATGTCCGAGTGCTAAATCTACATTTAAATTATCAAAATCCTGGTTGTCTGTCAACGAGTACGCTCATATTTTCGACTAAATTAAAAAAGATTGAAAGACCTCATTGCCTAAAAACTTTCCGCTATGGGTCAGACGAATTGAATTAGCTTTTATTTCAAGCAGCCCCCGGTCTGTCATGTCTGTGATTGCTTCATGAAAAAAGCGAAGCGGATTTTCGCTGTATTTACTTTCAAATGATGAAATGGACACGCCCTCCATTTTTCGAAGGCCGAGAAACATTTCTTCTTCCATCTGTTCTCGTTTCGTCACTTTTTGGTTTGTTATACGCGGCCACCGTGCACGTTCAATCGGCTCCATATATTTTTTTAATGGACCAAAGTTTGCATATCGTTCTCCATTTACATACCCATGAGCACCGGCGCCGAACCCATAATATTCATCGTTGTTCCAATACGTTAAATTATGCAGGCTTTCAAACCCTGGACGGGCGAAATTGCTGATTTCATATTGATGAAGCCCGCCTGCAGCCATTTCCCGCATGACTGCTTCGTACATATCTGCTTCGGATTCTTCTTTTGGAAGCGGCAGTTTTCCTTTCGCCATTAAATTATAAAAAACCGTTTTGGGTTCAATAATCAATGAATAAGCTGAATAGTGCGGCAAACCAAGTCCAAGTGCCTGCTTAACAGTATCAGCTGCGTCCTCCACCGTCTGCTCTGGCAAACCGTAAATTAAATCAATGCTCAAGTTATCAAAGCCGGCTTTTTCCGCGTCACGAACGGTTCGTAAAACGTCTTCTTTTGTATGAGTGCGGCCAATCCGTTTTAAGTGGGCATCATTGAATGACTGCACGCCAATGCTAAGCCGATTGACGCCTCCTTCTTTTAAGATGCGCAATTTCTCCGGTGTTAAATCACCCGGATTTGCTTCAAAAGTATATTCCGCATCCGGCAGCAGGGGAAGCCTGTTGTGAATGGAGTCTACTAAAAAGAACAGCTGCTGCGCATTGAGCGACGTCGGCGTGCCACCGCCGACAAAAATTGTTTGATAACCTGTAACAAATGCCGCCATGCTCATTTCTCGGTCTAGGCAGTTCAAATATTGCTCCACCGGCTGATTTTTCATAAATACTTTATTAAAATCACAGTAATGGCAAATGTGATGGCAAAAAGGAATATGAATGTAAGCGGCTTTCGTCATTCTGTTCACGCCTTTCTAATACACAAAGGAAAGGTGCCCGGGATCGGACACCTTCTTGTTATTTCGTTTGATCGTCCATTTTTAATACAGCCATAAACGCTTCTTGCGGCACTTCGACTGAGCCGACCTGCTTCATGCGTTTTTTTCCTTCTTTTTGCTTTTCGAGCAGTTTTCGTTTCCGGGAAATGTCTCCGCCGTAACATTTAGCCAACACGTTTTTACGCATCGCTTTAATGGTAGACCGGGCAACAATTTTGTTGCCGATCGCTGCTTGAATCGGCACTTCGAACTGTTGGCGCGGAATAAGCTCTTTCAGCTTTTCAACAATGATTTTTCCACGTTCGTACGCAAAATCACGGTGAACGATAAAGCTGAGAGCATCAACGTTTTCTGCATTAAGAAGGATGTCCATTTTCACCAGTTTCGACTCTTTGTAGCCGATCAGCTCATAATCAAATGATGCGTAGCCTTTCGTGCCTGATTTCAGCTGATCAAAGAAATCATAGACGATTTCAGACAGCGGCATTTCATAAACAACGCTGACACGGTTCGTATCAAGGTACTGCATATCGATAAAGATACCACGTTTACCTTGCGCCAGTTCCATCACGGTGCCGACAAAATCATTAGGGACAATAATGGATGCTTTAACGTATGGTTCTTCCACGCGAGCAATTTTTTGCGGATCCGGCATATCAGACGGGTTATCAATGCGAAGTTCTTCCCCATCTGTCATCGTCACTTGATAAATAACGCTCGGTGCTGTTGTAATCAAATCAATTTTAAATTCACGTTCAATCCGCTCCTGAATAATTTCCATGTGCAAAAGACCGAGGAAACCACCGCGGAAACCGAATCCGAGTGCCTGTGATGTTTCCGGTTCGTATTGAAGGGCAGAATCATTTAATTCAAGCTTTTCAAGTGCGTCACGTAAATCATTGTATTTAGAGGCATCAATCGGATAAAGACCGCAATATACCATTGGATTGAGTTTCCGGTAACCGGCAAGCGCTTCTGTTGCCCCGTTTTTTGCCGATGTGATCGTATCACCAACCTGCGTATCACCGACATTTTTAATCGCAGCGGCCAGGTAGCCAACATCGCCTACTGTTAATTCTTTGCGCTGCGTTGTTTTCGGTGTGAAAACACCAATTTCAGTCACTTCAAATTCTTTCCCGGTCGCCATCATTTTCACTTTATCGCCGACTTTGACCGTGCCATCCACAACGCGGATATAGGCTATGATGCCACGGTACGCATCATAGATCGAGTCGAAAATCAGGGCTTTGAGCGGACTATCCGGATCCCCCGTCGGCGCCGGCACTTTTTCAACGATCTGTTCCAAAATGTCTTCGATGCCGATACCGGCTTTGGCGGAAGCGAGCACCGCTTCTGAAGCATCAATGCCGATGACATCTTCTACTTCTTTCCGGACACGCTCCGGTTCTGCGGCCGGCAAATCAATTTTGTTGATTACTGGCAAGATTTCAAGGTCGTTATCAAGGGCCAAATAGACGTTTGCAAGCGTCTGCGCTTCAATGCCCTGCGCCGCGTCCACAACAAGAATCGCCCCTTCGCATGCAGCGAGGCTTCTTGATACTTCATACGTAAAATCGACGTGTCCTGGTGTATCAATCAAATGAAAAATATATTCCTGTCCGTCTTTTGCTGTGTAATTCAGCTGCACAGCATTTAATTTAATCGTAATGCCCCGCTCCCGTTCAAGATCCATTGAATCAAGAAGCTGGCTTTTCATTTCACGTGCAGTCAATGCTTTCGTTTGCTCTAAAATACGGTCTGCGAGCGTTGATTTCCCGTGATCAATGTGGGCAATGATCGAGAAATTACGAATACGCTCCTGCCGTTCTAGTCGGTCGTTGTTGTTCATGTCAATGTTCACTCCTGTTATCGGCACATATATACTATTGTGATTATATCAGCGCACTATGCAATTGACAACGAACATTGAACGAACAGACTATTCATTTTGTTCCGATTTGACAAAACGGGCCAATACATCGGCAAAAGCAGCCGCGCTCCGTTCGAGTTCTTCACGAGTATTTTCAATGCCGCCCATTTCAATGAGCATCGCTCGATTTGATAGATCCTGATTAAATTTCCCGTTCGTCTGACTGCCGGATTTAACGATAACGCCACGCGAAAGACCGGGATAATATTGTTCAAAAAGCTTGTGGAGCGCTGAGGCAAATCGGGCATTCTCTTCATATCCAGGATGCTCACCACCAACGACAAAAACGGTTTTCGCCATCATTTGCCCGTTTATTTCGGTTGTTGTAATTGATTTTCCTTGTGAATCACGATGAATGTCGACCAGATAGGATAAAGTCGGCTCATCTTTTTGAACAGCAGCCACGACCGCCCGTGATTCTTCATACGAAGCGCTGTATTTTTTTCCTTTTTTGTTGAGCAGCGCGCCAATATTTGTTTTATTTATCGAAACACCTATCCCTTTTGATTCTAAATTTTCCGCAATCATCGTTCCCACTTCTGTAATATTAACAGGGTCTTGTCCATTTTTCGGTGTAAATGACTCAGACGTGTGAGTGAAATAGAGAAGAACCTCTTTTTCTTCTATTGCCGGCGTATCGGTATCCGGCTCGTTCGGCCCTGCATCCGGCGCTTGTGGAACCGGGAGATCATCCGGTTCATTTGATTCGACCGGCATCGTTGTATAATCGGTTCCTTCCCCGGCAATTAAAATTTGGCCGTCATAAATCGAAAAGCCCGGCAGCTCTTTTCCAAGAAACGTCCGCGGATCACGCAAACTAATGCCGGCAGCGGACTGAAAAGCAGCATCTACCCATCCGATAGTGCTTTGCTCCGGTTCCATAACAGAACGGAATGCATGATTTTCAATGTGAAGAAGCTCATAAAAAGAAGCGGCTGGAATTTCTGCCGCTGCCCGGCTCATGGATTCAGAAGTAAAGTGATAAGAAAACGGCATCACCGTTAAAAATCCCGCTGTCCAAAGCGGCATAACAACTAAACAGGCATAAGCCGGAACAAGCCAAAATGGTGTCTGCTTTTTTTTGTGCAAAAGGATCGTCGCCATCCCCTTTTTAACTCTTGTCCTTTTACCTTATGCACAAAATAAAAAAAGCAGACCATGATTTCAGCCTGCAAAAAAAGAGCGTGTTTCTTCCGGCGGCCTATCATGAAGCGCCTCGTTCAATGCGCTCGAAATAATCGCTGCTGCTCCATGAATAAACAAATCAGCTTCTTTTGGCGTCACGATCATATTTAAGCCGGCTGGTGTTAAAACATCATTAATCAATTGATGTTTTTCATTTTCATCGAGCAGTCCGATATTTCCTAAAAACGACCGTTTCCAACTGTCATCCTCCCGGCCGCTTTTTTCTTGTAAATGCTTCATGACCATTTCTATAGCATCACGTGTGACCGTCACCGCATCAATAACCGTTGGAATACCGATCGCAATGACAGGAATACCTGCTGTATGGCGGCTAATTTCTTTTCGCCTGTTTCCAATACCTGCACCTGGCTGTATGCCGGCATCAGTCATTTGAATAGTCGCGTTCAGCCGTTCAATCGAGCGGGACGCGAGCGCATCAATGACAATTAGGAAATCCGGTTTCTCGCGTTCGATCAGTCCGAGCAAAATATCTCCCGTTTCAATTCCAGTCATGCCCATAACTCCAGGAGAAATCGCACTGACAGGACGATATCCGTTTTGAACGTGTTCGGGGTGCAGCTTGAATAAATGATTGGTGACAATGAGCCGGTCTGTCACACGCGGCCCAAGTGAATCAGGTGTAATAAGCTCATTCCCGAGTCCGGCAATTAAACAAGATGCATTCTGTGACAGTCCGGCTCCCTGTACAAATAAACGGATTTCTTCTGCAACAACCCGGCTGATCGCCGCATGGCGCGATGAATCCGATTTACGCAAGTCAGCGGATTCGATTGTTACATAATGTCCCGCTTTTCTTCCGGTTATCCTCTCTGCTCCTTCTGTGATTTCGACTGTCGTCACTTTAGTTTCTTCTTTTTCTTCTTCTTTTAATGTGATTCCTTCAACTTTACCGCCATTTTGCTGTTCGGCAATTAAAGCGGACTCCAGTGCTAAATCGGTGCGAGGCGACCATTTTTTCATTCGTTTGACCCTCCATTTTTTTCACAGTTTGCCCATGAGTGTAAAAGTTTATTCCTTTACACCCGATTCCTATTGCATTTCTTTTATTCCTTTGCTAAAATACTTCTTGTTGTTTAATTCAATAATGATTGATAATCGGGTACGAATAAAAGTTCGATCCATTTTTAGGAGGTGACAGTAAATGCCAAATATTAAATCTGCCATCAAACGCACAAAAACTGCTCAAATTCGTTCAGCACGCAACACGCAAGCTAAATCAGCTATGCGCAGCGCAGTGAAAAAGTTCGAAACAGCAGCTGCTAATAATGACGAAAACGCAAAAGAACTGCTTGTACAAGCAGTCAGCAAACTAGATAAAGCTGCAGCAAAAGGCCTTATCCACAAAAACGCTGCGAACCGTCAAAAAAGCCGTCTTATGAAACAGTTGGCTAACTAATAAAAAAAGTGTCCATTCTGGACACTTTTTTTATTTTGTCTTCATCATTGTCTGCAGACGGAAAAAAAACATCTCAATAATCATTTTTTTTTCCATGCCGCTGCTTTTCATTTCGTAATCGCTCTCTGCAAGCAGCTGCATAATCACAGCAAGCTGGCTTTCAGAAAATGCACGCGCCTGTCCTGCAGCTATTTTTACACGAAAGGGATGCACCTTCAGCTGGCCAGCTACTTGCTGCTGCCCATACCCTTTTTTTGTAAATTCTTTTACTTGATAAATAAGCCTGAACTGGCCGGCAACGACTGCTAAAATTTTCAAAGGCTCTTCATTCAGCCGAATCAAGTCGTAATAAATCCGGAGCGCTTCCTGCAAATGGCCTGTCACAATCCGGTCAACGAGACGAAAAATATCACTTTCAAGCGTGCGTGCCGTTAATGTCGTCACATGCTCTTCTGTTATTTCATTCCCTTCGCCGGCATGAAGGGCGAGCTTGGCAATTTCCATGGCCAGAACTGATAAATGGAAACCAGCAATCGCTAAAAGCTGCTGAATGGCTGAATCTTCTATTACAGCCCCTTCTTCTGCTGCTTTGCTTTTAATCCAGCCCGCTAGTTCTCGCTCAGCCGGACGTTTTGCTTCCAGCACGCCCGCCTGCTTTTTTATCAGTTTCGTTATTTTTTTCCGTTCATCCAATTTCTCAAATCTTCCTTGAAAAACAAGAATTGTAAACGGGGCAGGATCATTTAAATACTGTTCCAATTTCTTTACGTCATGCTCAATTTTCACTTTTTCCGCTGTGAAAAAAAATGGATTTTGAACGAAAACAAGCTTTCGGTCACCGAGAAATGGCAGTGTTTCCGCTTCTTCAATGGCTGCATCTACCGGTACTTCTGTCATATCAAATGACGTCACATTTAGATCGATGTTATCCCCGTTCAATGCGCTTTTAATAAGCAGCTGCCTTGCTTGTTCTATAAAATATTGCTCCGGTCCGTACAGCAAATACACGGAACGAAAACGACCGCTTTTTAATTCTTTTAATACATCCATTCACTCGACTCCATTCTGTTTCTGTTTTCATTTTAGAAAAAACAACATCAAATCGCAAGGCGCAGCAACTCTTTTTAAAATGTGGACATTCCGTGTCGACTTTTTCTTAAATACGCTGCATAGTCTAGATTTTTCCGCTTTCATTGTCTATACTTAGAGTGAAATAGGAGGGGTAGTTATGAACGATTTCGAAAAAAATGTCCAATCAAAACGCAACGATGCAGTAGACTCCGGAGTAGGCTTTATTGCTTCATTCGGTTTCTTTGCGACGATGTTCATTCTTGCCACTGTGATTCAGCTGGTTGGCTGATGCATCGAAAGGAAAATCCGCCCTGCACACGCAGGCGGATTTTTTTATTTGAACGGAATGGTTGTTTTAACCTCGCTCTTTTCCCCATCAAATTTGAACGTAATTGCTCCTTGTTTATCTGTACGATAGAGCTTTACACCTTCTTTAGCCAGTGTGCCGGTTACTTCTTTATGGGGATGACCGTAGCGATTATTCACACCAGCTGAGATGACCGCAAATTCAGGTTTGACCGCCTTGATAAATGGAGGCGACGAAGATGTTTTGCTTCCGTGGTGACCGACTTTCAGCCAGTCAATATCAAGGTTATATCGTTTCATAAGCTCATTTTCCCCTTCTTCTTCCAGGTCGCCGGTAAACAGCCACGTTTTCCCGCCGATTTTTGCATATAGCACGAGTGAATCGTCATTGCCTTCATACTCCCGGTCATTCGGTGCTAAAAATTGAAAAAACGCATCCTCTGTCTCCCAGCTTTCTCCTTCCGCTCCTTCCCGAACCTTTATCCCCGTTCGGATGATACCAGACATCAAATCAACTTCTCCTGATCCAGGCGAAATGATGATTTCTTTCGCAGGAATTTTCTCAAGCACTTCCGCTGCTGCACCGGCATGATCAAAATCCGCATGGGTAATAATCAGCTTATCCAGCTTTGTTATGCCTTTTCTTTTTAAAAAGGGAACGATCGTATCTTTCCCGACCGAAAAGCCCCCTTGCCGCTCCGTCCATTCTTCTTTTTCGAATGGCACCCGGCCGCCGGTATCAATCAAATATGTCCCTTGATTACGAGGCAATTTTATAAAAATGCTGTCGCCCTGCCCGACGTCCAGAAATGTGACTTCCCCCTCTGATGAATAACGGTTTGACAAAATGATGCCCGACAGCAGAAGGCTGCAAACAAAAAGGCTGCTTTTCACATTTTTGGTGATTTCCCAAAGCAAAAAGGATCCAATTGACGCTATGGCAAGAATAACAGCTGTTTTCATATCAGGCTGCCCCGTCACAATCACAGCAAATGGAACATCGGCCATGACCGCGGCCAGCTTGTCCATTTTCATTAAAAGCCCATTGGCAAGACTGGAGAAAAAAGCAATCGGAATAAAAAATGAAAGAAAAAATAACAGGAGCAAGAGCGGCAGCATAAGGAGTGAATAAAACGGTACAAATAAGAGGTTAGCTAAAGGAGCAATAATCGACAGTTCTGCAAAGTGTACGAGCAGCACAGGCAGCGCCGCAAGCTGTGACAAAATGGAGACAGACAATGATAATTCAATTGCATTCCGAGCCCTTTTTAAGATGACGCCCGATGATAAAACAAGCGCAAAGGTGACAAGAAACGAAAGCTGAAAACCAGCTTGAAATACACTATACGGATTTAGAAGCGTCATGATTAAAAAAGCAGCGCCAAGTGCAGAAGATGCCTGCAGCTTTATATTGCTAGAAGCGGTGAATAAAATAGCCCCTGTCATCAGGCAGGCACGAATCACTGGTGGAGAAGCACCTGCCAGCAGTGCGTAAAGAGGCAGTGCAGCCAAAAGGATCAGCCTTGCGCGTTCTCTGGTTATTCCTATCCGGATCAACAGGTAAAAAAGAAGCCCTGTCAACAGTGTAACATGCAGTCCGGAGATGGATAAGATGTGTACAATCCCAAGGCGTTCATAGTCTTCTGTCACCTCTTCTGAACCGGATGAACGGTCACCAAATAACAGCGCGGCTGCCACAAAAGAAAGCGGAGCCGGAAAGTTCTCCTTAATCCGAGTCAATGCAGCTACACGCCACGCTGCAGGCAAATAACGGATTGAATGATTCATCACACACTGCTCTAAAGAGATTTCTTTAGGTGTTAATACAAAAAAAGTCTGGCTTGCTGCCAAATAGGAACGGTAGTTAAATTCCCCTGGATTTCTTGCTTCATTTGGAAGGGATGCTTCTGCCTGAATGCGGCACGTCAAGCCCGGCACTAACTTCTCGTTCAGAAGTTCTTTTTCTTCCTTTGATTGAAGGCGGTAAGTTAGTCTAAGCGCCTCATTGGACGGTATTTCTATCACACCTGTATTCAACCAGTCTCCATCAATTCGCAAATCATCTGTAAATGAAACGGTCCATTCCGTTTCTAAACCGGTAAAAGCGGATTCGGGACTTGATTCATGAATAGACGTGGTCATGAAAAATAAAAAAAAAGTGCCGGTCATCCACATTCGCGTATTTACATTAACTTTAAAAAGCAAAATGCCTCCTGTCATAAAAAGCAGCATGACAACAGGCTGCGATGCATGTACGGCGAACAAAATCGCCGCAAGGGCAGCAATGCTCATATGAAGAAGAGGCATACAACACCATCCTTTTATTCTATTGGGACATGAACAACTTCAATATTTTTCAAAAAGTGGCTGTTCCACTTATTCGGGTACGCATTTCGGTAAATAATGCGCGCTACACCAGCTTGCGCCAGTGTTTTCGCACAATTTTCACATGGTTCATGTGTGACGTACGCAGCAGATCCTTTTAATTTATCCCGCTCCGCATGAAGCACTGCATTTAGTTCCGCATGCAGACAGCGTATACATCTCCCTTGATCAGATAATAGGCAGCCCGCTTCCTGACAATGCTCATGTCCGTGAATTGAACCGTTATATCCGGTTGACACGATGTGCTTGTCTTTTACGATGACACAGCCGACATTGAGCCGGTTACAGGTTGAGCGTGTAGCAACAACGTCCGCAATATTCAAAAAATAATCATCCCAGCTTTTTCGTTCCATTTCAAAAACCCTCTTTTCTGTCTTTTCCGGTCTGCGGCCGGTTTATTCTTTTAGTTTATCGGCACGTCTTTCCATTCGTCAAATTCCTTTATTTAATCTTAATAAGCGGCGCCAGCTTTTCGAATGTTTTATCACCAATGCCGGAGATATTCTTTAAATCTTCTACAGCTGTAAATGGACCGTCTGTTTCTCTAAAGTCAATAATGGCTTGAGCTTTTGATTCACCGATGCCAGGCAGCTCCTGCAGTGCGGTTGAATCAGCTGTATTAATATTGATGACGGAGGATTGCTCTGTGCCTCCCGCTGAACCGGCCGATGGCACTGGCATTGTCTGAACAGCCGGGACCTCTTCTCCTTTTGCAGGCACATAAATAACCATTTCGTCCTGGACTTTTTGCGCTAAATTCACTGCAGCGGCTTCCGCCTGTTCCGTTAATCCGCCGGCTTTGTTAATGGCGTCATTGACTCGTTCGTCACTCGACATCATGTAAATGCCCGGCATGGAAACCGCTCCCTTTACATCAATAGCTACTTCAACAGGTGGTTCTGCTTCCTCGAGTATTGCTTCGGCATCAGTCTCCACCTGAACCTCTTCTACCGCAGCGGGCTCTGATGCAGGGGGGATAGGATCTTCTTCTGTTAATCCATACAGCCAAAACATGGCCAGCGCTAGTCCACCAGCAGCCGGAACTTTGTACTTTTTGATCATTTCCTGCACGTTCATCGATTTCCCTTCCCTTCTGCTAGCATAATTTTTAATTACGGACGTACAGATAACAAGTGAACAAGAAAGGAGCATCCATTATGAAAATCGGGATCATCGGGACTGGAAGTATCGGCACTGTTTTAGCAGAAGCACTGCTATCCACTTCTGCTGTTGCGCCGGAAAACATCTTCCTGTATAACCGTACGATTGAAAAAGCACAACAGTTGAAAACAGATTTTCCCGGCGCGCATGTGTGCCGGACAACAGAAGAAGTTGTTAAAAAGGCGCGGCTGATTTTTGTCTGCCTGAGGCAGCCTGATTTAAAGCCGCTTCTCCAATCGATTGCTCCTTTTTTAACAGCTGAACATTGTGTTCTTTCAACTGCAAGCGCTGTTTCGATTAAACAGATGGAGTCCGTTATTCCCTGCCCATGCGGAAAAGTAATCCCTTCTGTAACGAATACGGCCGCAGCTGGCGGCATTTTGTATTCATTCGGACAGTCATGCGGACCGGACTGGCGGAAAAAAGTGATTGGGCTGCTTGAACAAATTGCCGGCGTTGCACTGGAAGCGGATGACAACGTTGTACGTGCTGCATCAGATTTGACTGGGTGCGGGCCTGCTTTCTTTTCCAAAATGGCCGTCATGTATGCTAATGAGGCGGCCACGTATGGATTAACGAAAAGTCAGGCGGAAACATTGGCATTTCACATGATGATCGGTCTTGGAGAGCTGCTGAAACAAAAGGATTGGACGCTGGAGATGTTGCCGGAGCGGACGGCTGCTAAGGGCGGCGTGACAGGACGCGGCCTTACCGTCATCGAATCAGAGGCAGGTGAATTGTTCGCGGCGCTATGCAGAATGACGCAGCAAAAAGCTGCTGAAGACAGAAAAGAGGCATCTGCCGCATTTGGCATTATAAATTGATTCGACATATTTTTTCTTTTTCCTTCATTCTTTACAAAATCTTAACAAAAAAAAGAGCAGCTTAGGTGCTGCACCCCTAAAGTTAGAGTTAAAAATCTAACTTTAGGGGTGTTTTTTCTATGGTGAAATACAGCGAAGAAT
>NZ_JANAVL010000017.1:0-62790 GCF_024213455.1 Domibacillus sp. A3M-37
AGCCCGGTGCAATACCGGACTCATGCCAGCCAATTAGCTGCATAATTGAAACTCTAACTTTAAGGGGTCACTACCATAAGCGTTCTCTTCTTTTATGTTGAATGGTTTTATAATGCTGCAGGTATTTTTAATGCAACATAACATAATAAGTAGTCTTCTTTTTTATCTGTACCGCTCTCTCAATCATCACATTCTTCAATTAGCTTTTCTAAAAGGTTTAATGTCTTTTTTATGACTGACAGATTATTTTGCAAATCAAAACATAAAGTTAATTTTCTAGCTGCTGTTTCATCTTAATTGCTTTTTATTATGTAAAATACGGAAAATTCCATGGTTTTCATACAGCCCTTGTGGAAGTCGCCAGCTATAAAACCTGTCCTATCACTACAAAGTATACATCTGTTACGAATAATAGTGTCTTCATTCCCCCTTCACCTGCTTTACATTTATTTTCATTGATTTTTAAAAAATGAAAAAGTCAGCCGAAATGACTGACTTTCTCTTTAAATCATTTTTAACATAGCATCTTTTCCAAGCATACCTTTATGAATTCCGATTGCTTCTGCTTCCAATGTAACTGATTCTAACGGTGCTTCCAAAAGCTGTTCAACTGTTTTTACACCAACAGCTCTACCAGCAATGATCTTTCTATCACTTAACCTCTCATTTAGCAATGAGACATCAAGAGCCCCACACATAATATATCCTTTTTCGCTGGTAACCATGACTAAACCTGTTTTTGGCAACATAACAGAGATGCCTAAAAAGATATGTCCATTTATTTCAATTGGAAATAAATTAACCATTATTCCTCCCTCTCTTCCCATTTTCCTTATCAAATAATATGTTGGGAGGGGAAAAACGTGTCTCATTTGATTTACTATCCTAGCTTCAATTCTCATGTTTGCAGGTGAATTATAAATATTCGTTGTTAAAGAAATCTGCTTCGTTAGTTAAGTACATCTTTTCACAATTTATATACTTTTTTTAATCCATAGTTGAGTTTTAAGGCAAAATTTCTCCACTCTTCCCTAGTGTTTTTGATTAATAGACTAATGCGTTTCATCTACTCATCAACTTTTTCCCGATATAACTCTTAAGTTCTCTAATTGTCCTCATCCCAAACGTTTTATCGCCAAACTATAATACAACAAAAAACGCGGAAATCCTCGATACATAAGGAGTTCTCGCGTTTTAGTTTTATTATATGGTTCCTACTGGGTTCGAACCAGCGACCTCTACCCTGTCAAAGCGAAACAAGCTGTTCACTTTATATGAACTTCGCCAATATGTTCCCTTATTCTACATGTGTGGACTGTAATTGACAACATACGGGATGTTGGTGATTATACAAAAAAACTAACGGAACCAATATGACCTGATTCCGTTAGCGATATTTCATTTAAGACGCCATTCTAGCTGTGTTTTTTACTTATAGGCTGATAATTTATCTAAATTAAAGAAGCAATAACGTGCTTTGAAGCAATTTTTTGATTATTAGCATACAGAGTAATTAATGTTCCATTTTTAGTTAGACATAAATGATCTTCCCCATTTGCGTACTTTTAATTTGCAGATTCATAACCTATTATAGATTACTTTAATAACAAACGTATAAAGCAAAAATTGGCGAGAATGAGTCCGGTTCAATACCGTCTTCACACCAGCCAATTATCTGCTTAGTATAAACTCTAACTTTTTGGGGGCACACCAGTTTAGTCCTACTTCGCTTTTACCTTGAATGGGGACACTTCTCCTGCTCCCCCATTCTATCAAGATTCTTTGACCCAAAGTCATTGAGCAGTGAACGTGCTTCATCTGTGGACGCTGTGTTCATTAATTGATTTCTTAATTCACTTGCCCCTCGAAACCCACGGACATATATCTTAAAAAAGCGATGAAGAGCCTTGAACGGACGCAGCTCTAATTTGGAATATTTATCATGTAGATCCAGATGCAGCCTTAAGAGATCGAGTAATTCCTTACTACTATGATCTTTCGGCTGCTTTTCAAAGGCAAATGGATTATTGAAAATACCACGCCCAATCATAATCCCATCAATACCGTATTGATGAGCGAGCTTTAAGCCAGTTTGACGATCAGGGATATCCCCATTGATCGTCAAGAGTGTATCTGGTGCCACCTGGTCACGAAGTTTCTTAATCTCTGGGATTAGTTCCCAATGAGCATCTACTTTGCTCATTTCCTTTTTTGTACGCAGATGAATGGAAAGATTAACAATGTCTTGTTTCAATATGTGTGTTAGCCAGTCGTGCCATTCGTCTACATCCGTGTAACCAAGCCTTGTCTTTACACTTACGGGCAATCCTCCTGCTTTTGCTGCTTGTATTAAATCTGCTGCAACTTCTGGACGACGGATAAGGCCACTTCCCTTCCCATTCTGTGTCACATTAGGTACAGGACAGCCCATATTGATATCCACACCCCTAAACCCAAGTTTCGCCATACCAATACTCATTTGACGAAAGTATTCAGGCTTATCCCCCCATATATGAGCTACCATTGGTTGTTCATCCTCTGTAAAAGTCAAACGCCCACGCACACTATGGATCCCCTCTGGGTGACAATAACTCTCCGTGTTTGTAAACTCTGTAAAAAACACATCAGGTCTGGCTGCTTCACTCACTACATGGCGAAAAACAACATCCGTCACATCTTCCATTGGTGCCAGTATAAAAAAAGGTCGTGGTAAATCACGCCAAAAATTATCTATCATATTCAAATTCAAATCCTCTCATTATGGATACCAGGCCAATCCCTTATCCCAAAATTAAAAAACAAAATGTCCCTGCTTCTTTTACACTTATACCATGCTTAAGCACTTTTTATCAAACTGATCGGAAATGTTTAGTTTAACTTCACAATCTCTGTACAACTAAAATAATCTCCTGCTAAAATCCACTCCATCAACCAGCATTACACTGTTCGAGTTAAAATAAAGTTTTGCTAAAAAAGACTGAAAAGAAAATTGAAAAAACACTGGATTGACAAGGGTGCAACGGGAAAAAGACCCCGAAATCGCAAAAGCATTTTTTAACGAAATCAGGGTCGAACTGGCAAATGTTTATTTTAACTAGCAAGAGCAGTTTTTAATTAGACATCTTCAATGGTAAAGTTAGAAACTAGCTTTCTTTTGGAAAAGCAGCGTTCAAGGTCATTAAACAGCTTATGATAGTTCTCCAGTGTGTGCTTTGATAAACCTTCGATTTGCTTAATTCGTGTGACAACCTCTCTTGCTTTTTCAATCGATAATGCTTCTTGAACCTGCATTTTTCTTTTCTTTTTTGCCAAAGAAAAAAACCCCTTAGTGTGTGATTATTTTCAACACATAAGAGAGTTTGAGTGTGAAATTCAGGTCATGGTTTTATTTCACCAAATATTTGATTTAAAAGCCCATTTTCCGGCCTATAACCATCACCAAGCATTCACGCTAAACGTTGAAGAAACGCCTTACACACCTGTTAAACGAGAAACGTCACGGGCAATCATCACTTCTTCGTTCGTTGGGATGATGATTGGATAAAAATGTTAGATAAATCCTCAGTTTTGTACTATCTCACGCCCGTATTACCATAAATGGTAGTTGTTTCATAGTATTTTCTTAACTTGCCACTTTTTCAGCCGTAATAATTAATAATCCCTTTTTCGTTTTATCAATACTGTTAATCTGCTGTTCAGTCTGTATTTGGCAATTAAAAAATGCTGTTTACGGCAGTATGTTTTTTGAATGTAAGAAAGCCGAAAACATACAAGGAATGAATAAAAACTTGCATATTTTCGGCTTATGATAACTTTGGATATTAAACTAAAGCCCCCTTTAGTGTAAGTACATCTTTTTACATTTAATCTAAATCAAACTCAACTTAAAACCTGCAAGTTTAGCTTATCAAATACGTTTCATGAAGTCCTTTTTCGTTGGGCACATGAAACTGGACATATTTTAAAGAATCCAGTTGCATCAACAATATATTATGTCTTCTAGTTTGAATACCCTCTTTTTAACTTTAGTAATGAAAATAAGCCGATATTATGCAACTCTGTATAAAAAGCTGCATAATATCGGCTCTAAGGATTTTATACGTTATAGAAGATTAGCTTTTCGTTACATTAACAGAGCCTTTCTAATTAAAAATTATAGGAAAAGTAAATGTAACGAAAGCTGCCCAAAGTCCGTAGACCGGTAAATACTTAGTAACGGCATCTTGGATAGTTGAAGGTCCGGATTTGTTTTGTAGAAAACGCATATAGGAGAGCATAATCCAAATTAGATTTGCCCAGATAAGTATGTTTACTCCTAAAACAGCAAGTCTATTAGGCGTAATCCCATAAGAAGAAAGTCTGAACACGATGGCTGACAAAGCCACACTGTCAATGATAAGCGCAAGAACAATTAAAGCAAAATTTATATAATCTAAAATGTTCTTTTTCTCGTCTGAGTCGCTCTCGATAATGGAAAATATAGTAACGGCCAATACGCCAAGGAGTATTCCGTTGAAGGCTATCAAGAAATTGCGGTCCAAGAATGGGTTTTTTCCGACCCATATAACCGTTATAAGATAGACCAACAATGTGACCAGGACAAGAGGACTAAAAATTTTAGCTATATATGGTGTAATATTCTTAGCAAGTTTAAGATTCATTGATACCAGGTATGCAGCCACAATAGCGAGAGCGGCAGCACCAAATAAAACGACATTACTAAAATAGAAGTCTTTTATATCCAAGCCAACAAAGCTAAATAACTGCATGGTTAATGCTGCTAGTACCATTCCGCTAACTGCCATGCTGGTGTAAAGAATACAATATTCCAAATTAAATTTAATATAGGCTAATCTTGTACTGCCTTTTGAATATTCATTTCCTGTAAATGCAAGCCCTACCAATACCCATAAGAATATGGGAAGGTGTAAATAAGCAAGGATAATACTGTCTTTATAATTTAATGGCAGCATATTAAGATAAAGCCCGGAAATTAGGAACAACGCTGCAAGGGCATAAATAACACTTTTTTTCGGAGTATTATTGTAAACAAAATAGGCAGCAATAAAGGGAATTATACCAAAAGCCAGGTTAATTGGAGCAATTGCTTCCTGTTCGACAAAATGGAAAATGATCCTGGTGCTTATCCCGGCCAGAATGGCTAAAATGCCCATGAATAAGAAACCTTTTTGAAGCAAGGAAGATTTTTCTGTATTTGCCGTCTCCTTGAAATGCAATCTTTCATACCAAACACCAAGAACCTGAGAATCAGGATTTTGTTCCCATGCGTGTGAGAATGACTTTTTAAAAGCTTTCGGGTCTTTTCTATACATTCTCTCCAGCTCATGAGGGTTAGCAATATTTTCAATAATCACATTGTTAATGTCCATAGTTATACCACCCCTAATAATTGTTATATTAAGTTTCCTCCACAATGTGTTTAACTGTCTTCGTCACTTTTGTATTCTAAAATATCTCCAGGCTGACATTCTAAAGCCTTACAAATTGCCTCTAAAGTGGATAATCGAATCGCTTTTGCCTTTCCATTTTTCAATATAGAAAGGTTCGCCATTGTTATTCCAACCTTCTCCGAAAGTTCTGTTACGCTCATTTTCCTTTTTGCTAACATCACATCAATATTGATTATAATTGCCATTGTTATTCACCTCAGACCGTTAAATCATTTTCTGATTTGATATTAATTGCTTCTTGTAAAAGTTTTTGGAGAACAGCCGCAAAGACTGCGATAACCATCGAAGCAAAAGGAACAACCAATCCGACAAAGATAACTCCTGGTGCGTCGTCTACTTCCGCAAAGATATAGAAGAGCGGCCAAACTAGCACATGCAAAATACTGATTGTGATGGCACAGTATTTGATTTTCTTTAAAGCATTTACAGATAAATCGGAGAAAGCTTTATTTTTGTCAATATAGTGTAAGAGTTTGAAAGCCTGATACAAAGCAAAGTAAAAAGGTATCGCCGATGCATCAAAAGCGATGAAAACGAGATATTTTATAAAAGCAAACTCTGGAAGCAATTTTACTGCAAGATTCGCCATCTCAGGCACCAAAAAAATGCACAGAGCAAGAACTGGAACTCCTAAAAGAATAACAGCTATTTTTAAAAACAACGTTGTTACTTTTTCCATAAAAAGCACCTCACTTATTTATTCTGATTTTGATTTTAATATATATTTTATCGTTTTACAATAAATTTTTATTGATTTGGATAACATTTTTATTGTATATTTTTGTTTTAAGCAAAAATAAAAAGCATTCCTCATTCAAAGAAATGCTCTATAACTTTAAACCATTAAATTTATAACTTGTACAGCTAACCTGCCCCTTTGATACCTTTTTTATTAAGCTTTGAATTTACTTATCACTTGTTGTAAATCCTGAGCCATTTCACTTAAAACTACCGCTGAAGCTGAAACTTCTTCCATTGCGGCATTTTGTTCCTCGGCTGAAGCAGCCACGTTCTGTATATTTCCTGCCGATTGTTCAACAATATGACTGATATTTTTCATCATCCCTGCCATGTTTTGTGAACTCGAATTTACTTGTTCCACAATAGCAGAAACTTCGTGAGACTCGGCAGCTATCTGTTCAATGGACTGGACAATATCTCGGAAGGCTTCACCGGTTTGATCCACCATTTTAATCCCTTCACGGACAACACCTGCACCGTTATTCATCGACTGGACAGCTCTTTCTGCTTCCGTTTGTATCTCCTGTATAAGATCATGAATTTGACTTGCAGCATGAGCGGATTGTTCAGCAAGTTTTCGGACTTCATCTGCTACAACCGCAAAACCCTTTCCTTGTTCACCTGCCCGAGCCGCTTCTATAGCAGCATTTAACGCTAATAAGTTCGTTTGACTTGCAACCTGTGTAATCAGTTCAACAATTTGGCTAATTTCCTTTGATTTTTCACCAAGAGCGTTCACAACCACTGAAGATTCAGTTGTAGAATCTTGTACAAGGTTCATTTGTTCGACCGTTCGGGTAACTACTGTATTTCCAACGTTTGCTTTCTCGTTCGTAGCAGCTGTTAAGTCTGCAACAGATTGAATAGAAGATGCAGCTTGATTCATCCCTCTTGAAATTTCATCGACCGCTTGTGCAGACTCTGCAGCACTGGAAACCTGTTTTTCTGAGCCGGATGCTACTTCTTGAATAGCCATTGAAATTTGTTCTGTCGCTTTACTTGTTTGTTCAGCACTGGCAGATAATTCTTCCGATGTTGCGGCTACCTGCTCGGCATTTGAGCCAACTTGATGAATCAACTCTCGAAGGTTCATTTTCATTTGATTAAAGGAATCCGCCAGATTTCCAATCTCATCCCGGTTCTTTACCTTAATGTCATCTTGAGTCAAATCACCCGATGCGATACTTCCTGCTCCTTTTGCGAGAGATAAAATAGGCTTGGTAATCATTCGGGTAATCATCGTACCTATTATAATAGCCAAGATAAAAGCGGTTACGCTCAAGATCAGCACCGTTGTTTCAACTGAGTGAACCATATCAGAATTTGTTTTGCTGCCTTCCTCCATAGCTTTTGCTTGTAAATCCGCTAATTTATCCGCTGTATCTCTTATTTCTCTTGCCAGTGGGATAACTTCTTCGCCAGCGAACTTTTGAGCTTCTCCTTTATTGGTCTCCGTCAAAGTGACAAAGTGCTCTGACTTACTTTTAAATTCCTCATTCAATATAGAAAGCTCTTTCAGTAAATCCTTGGCTTCTTGAAGTTGAACTAAATTGGTTGTGCTTTTAATTTTTTCATTTATTCCGGCTGTAGATTCTGATAAAGCCTCTGCAGAACCCTCTTCCTCTAATAAAAGTCCTCGTACGTTTGAAATTTCTCTTGAAGCATAGATTTGCATGTCTTTTGCGTTTGACAGAATTACCGCTCGTCGATCGATTAAATCTGAGTAGGAATCATCCACTTTTTGAATGTAATAATCCGATATAAAACTAATAATGCCAAGAAGAACGGCAATGCTTAAAAATCCGCCCATCAACTTTTTTCCAATTGTAAAACTCATTGACAACACTCCATTACCGATTATTTACACATCTTTTATTTATATCGGTAATTCACTTTAGATATTGAACTGCAAAATATTATTTTCGTTATATTCCATATAATTTTGTATTTGTTATTAACCTGCTTTTGTATGCGTTTATATGTAAATAAGCAAAACAGCCAAATATAGAGTTATGGCATAACATAAATAAGTACGTTTAATAAACAGGCTCTGCTAATTTTTAACCAAATAAAAAAGACCGAAAAATCGGTCACTTTTATAGGTCTTATTGAACTAACAGCTCCCGTTAGCCATCCATGCCGCACTTCGCAGCACCACAGATGATGAAATATTTATTATTCTTTCATGGGAGTTGAAGAAGAATTATTTAAGTTGGGTTTACTAGAAACTGGGCTGCTGGATGATCCGGTGTGCAGCCCTTTTCTTATTCTTTTTCTTTTGCAAAATAAAGAGTATCGTCTGACATGTACTTTTCACAAAAGTATGACCGGATAAAAATGCCGCTTTTGTTTTAAAACACACACTCCCTCCGTGTCGTGTTTATTAAAAGAGCCCTCAGTGTACGCGCACTGAGGGTTCTTGTTCTTGAAGAATGCTCTTGTCTAATTTTTCCTTCCCTGCTACAAGAAGCAGTGCCTGGATAGCTGGTGGATTAAGCTTTAAATTTTAAACTTTCCTACCAGGTTATGCAGCTCTTCAGACATTTTGGAAAGAGCCGCTGCTGAAGCCGTGATTTCCTGCATGGAAGCAACCTGGTCTTCCGTAGATGCTGAAACGGTCTGGGTGCTGGCCGCTGTTCCTTCGGCTACTTCAGACACAAGGCCAATAGAGTGCACCATTTTTTCCGTTTCAGGAGCAACATTCTTCACCGCCTCCAGGACCAGTTCAAACTGGACCGATACTTCCCCGATGCTTTCTTGAATGTGCTGGAATGATTCACCGGCCTGGCCGACAACCTGAATTCCTTCTGATACTTCGGCTGTGGCGTGCTGCGTTGAATCGATGGTTTTGTTTGTTTCCGCCCGAATCACATTGATCAGCTGCGTAATTTGTTCAGCGGATTTTTTAGACTGTTCCGCAAGCTTGCGAACTTCATCTGCGACAACCGCGAATCCCTTTCCGGATTCACCTGCCCTTGCCGCTTCAATAGCTGCATTTAAGGCCAATAAGTTTGTCTGCTCGGAAATGCCGGTGATAACCTGGACAATCTGCCCGATTTCTTTTGAATTTTCACCCAGCCCCTTTACGGCATCCGCCAGCCCTCCAACGGTTTTATTGATCGAATTCATCTGCTGAACCGCCTTTTTCAGGGATTCATCCCCTTCCGCCGCTTTTTGGGAAGCTTCAACAGCCAGAATTGATGCTTTCTCCATATTTTCTTCAATCTGTCCTCCACCGCGGGCGACGCCCTCCGCTGCCTGAACCGTGTCTTCTATGCTTTGAAGCTGCTTGACTGTGCCTGCTGCCACGCTGTCAAGCGTTTCCGCAATTTGTTCGCTCGATTTGCTTGTCATTTCTGCATTTGCCGTTAGCTGTTCGGATGTGGCCGCTACCTGCTGCGAAGCATCCGACACCTGCTGGACAATGTGCCGCAAATTACCTGTCATAATGTTGTAACTATCAGCCAAATGGCCAAATTCGTCTTTAAAATGAATATCGACAGACTGTGTTAAATCCCCTTCGCTTGCTTTTTCAATCGCCAAACGAAGCTTGTTTATCTTTTTAAAGATAAGCTGTGCAAAGAAGTAAGAGGCAGCCAGCGCACCAATCAATGACAGAATGGCCGTAATCAAAAATTCCCTCTGCAGGCCGTCCATTCTTCTTTCATATAAAACTTCTTCCCGCCCGCCGGCACCGATGATCCAGCCCCACGGCTCATAGTACTCCAAATGGCTGATGTAAGTGTAAATAGGCTCTCCTTCATTCTGCC
The DNA here is from genome assembly GCF_024213455.1 of Domibacillus sp. A3M-37. Taxonomy (NCBI): domain Bacteria; kingdom Bacillati; phylum Bacillota; class Bacilli; order Caryophanales; family Bacillaceae; genus Domibacillus; species Domibacillus sp. A3M-37. Next base: position 9,983 of record NZ_JANAVL010000017.1, read on the forward strand.
ATATTTCTCTATAAATGCCACCTGTCTTTTCCCGGTTTGCCCACGTATCCCGGACCGTATATTTCCCATCCACTTGATAATCCCAGAGATTTTGGCCTTCCGTAGGGGCGGGGTGCATCGTCATTACGCCATCTTCCTGAAAAGCCCAGAAAAACATATAGTCGTTCTGAGACATTTTGGTCTGGGTAATATCCCTAGACCCGTCAGGCATTTTCGGGCCATTTACATATGTTCTGAATGTTTCCTGTGCCTCTTCTAACGTCATGTCGCCTGCTTCTACTCGTTCATTTAACAAATCCGCAGTGCCGATTACATCTTTATTCACATTGGTGAACATTTCTTCCCCAAGATCGATAATCTCATCTTTCGCGCTGTCGTAGGCAATCAAAAACATAACGATTAAAACAGTTGCTAAAATTACAAAAATAAACAGCATTAACTGATATTTTAAACTTATTCCCTTTTTCAACCTAACTCCTCCAAAATGTTCTTATCTCTTCTTACAAGCCCGGTTTCTACAAAAACATCTGACATTAACAAAACTAAAGACCTAAGTCTTTTATAACATAAAATATTATAAGTTGCTATATTTTTATATCATCCAGTTTTGCATGTACAATCAAGAAAGGTATTTTTATAAATCTGGATAACTGAGTATAGATGGAATAAAATGGAAAAAGTAAATTCTCACTATGCTAAAATATTAATTTTAGCAGTGCAGCTATGATTAAATGTGGAAAATCCTGATTTTTTCAAATTTCTTTTAAATATGAATAATAATCGGTACAAGATGAACGAACTACCTGTGAAAAAGAGGTGGTGCGGGGAGCATGCTAAAATTTGATTTGGCGGTTACATTTGGGGGTTTTGAAATCGCTTGCAGGAAGTGATTGATCGGTTATGTGTTAGAATGTGAGATTTCACGTTCAACTTATATAGATTGAAATCCTTCTTTGTACCAGTTAATATACTTAGCTTTTTCTAACGCTGGCTCTTTATAAGAAACCGTTTTGAAAGCAGCCTCATATCCTTGTTTTATATAGGATTGTTTTAACTCTTCAAGTTAAATCTAAAATGCTTGACAAAGATACTTTACGGAACGGCGTGTTCATTGCAACTGATCGGCAGGTCTTTTTTTTCTGCAAAAAGATGATTGGATTTGAAACCGAATCTTTTCCGCTATCCAATATTAGCAGTGTGGAAATCAGCAAAGGATTGAGTGGCCATAAAATTAATATCGTCGCTTCAGGGAATAAAGCAGAAATGAGTATGATCAACCGAGGACAGGTGAAAGAGTTTGTTGAATTCGTCCCCGCTCCAAAATCGGTAAAAGTTCGTCAGTAGCTTCATTAGTTCCAGACGCAACTGACGAATTACGCAAATATAAAGCTTTGTATGATGACGGAATTATTAGTGAAGAAGAATTTAACGAGAAGAAAAATCACCTGTTTTTTTATAAATGAAAGAAAGAAGCAGCAAACCCTTACTAAGTTCCTGCTTCTCTCAGATTTTGTGCTACACATCCCCTATGTTCGAAATGTATATAGAAACACTCGTAATACTCATGAGTTATTTACATGAAGCAATATTATTAAGGGATTGGAGTGAATTTTGCCTGCTGTATAATTTTTTGACCCTCTTCAGGTTCAAGCCACCGCTCTTTTGTCAATTGCTTCACTGAAGCTTCGACCTGTCTCACGTAATTCTGATGGGGACCCACTGCCCCGTAAAGCTTCTGGAGTGTTTCACTCGTGAAGTCGACCTGATGGCCGAACGACCATGCATAAGGATAGCCTGGTTTTAATGTAGCATACTCGTTGTATGTGGCCGTCGGAACATCGACATATGGGCTGCGTACACCGCCCAGTACATTTCCATGTTTATCCTTCACGAATGATGCGTAAATGGTTTCGCCAAAAAGGCTTGTCTGTGTTCCATTGTCCTCTTGCACGAGCAATGGCTTGGCACGTGGCGGTTTAATGCCTTTGATAACCCAGCGCTCCATGTTGGCATACATGGCCGTTTCTATATAATGGCGCGGCAATTGGTTTGCCTTTGGCTCGACTCCCCCATATGCATAAGGCACTTGGGTCGGCAGATTACCTGCCTTAACGATATCCTCAGCTCGTGGTTGGTAATTAACGGTGTTGACTGGACCGTGCGGAGCCCCTGTAATTTCGTACAATCGGAAACCCGCCCCTGGAACGTCACTATCAGGTTTTCTCCATAGATAGCTTCCCAGTTGGAAGATGTCTCCTTGTGCGTCAACCTGCATAAATGGTACATGTTTCTTTGGCAGCTGGGTTCTTATATCTTTAACACCGGTAGCGGGAACGCACTGATTGATTGGCGTGGTTCTGCCTGATCCCGATGCCGAGATGAAGCCATCATACACTGGATGACCGTTTTTCAGCCTCGCGTTTTCCGCAAAATTTGCTGCATACGTGTTAAGGAAGAAGCCTGTTTGGGACTCGCCGGTTGCGAATACGTACTTAACGTTATAATTGTGCAGTGGATTATTCTTGTCCTTGCTGCGTACCAGGGCACCCGTCTGACTCAGCATGTCCCAAACAAGTCCATTTTCATACAGCTTCGAAAGATTTTCATCATAGCCTTCTTCATTGGGCAACTTCCCACAGGCTTGTTTGTCGGAAGGCAACGGGTTGGCCATTGATAACGGGGCATAACGCTTTGAATCAATGCGCTTTAGTGCTGCGACCACATTTGGTTTGACAGTCACTGAAATCCAAATGTCGCCGTCACGGAGCACTTTATCTTGGACAGTTGGCCACTGTACCTCAACATCCCATCCCCGTGAAGGGTTATTAAGCTCAACCCAGACATTCCCACTAAACTTGCTTGGTTTATCGGGGCGTCTAACGACAATCCGGGTTGTATATGGCGCCTGTGGAGTTCGGATTTGAGGGGTAATAGCCTGTCCGTCGGCCCCCCAATCGTAAACATTCGCCTTGCCGCTAATAAAGTATTCATCAAGACGGTAGCCATAGTCTGTTAGATTTGTCCCTCCCACCGTAAATGGACGGGAAGTCTTCGTAATCGGAATAGGACCCGTCACCTTTGGAGTAGGTATTGTTACCTTTTCAGAGGATATCGCCGCTTTTTGGACCTGCGCATCGACCTTTACCCATCCCAACGAAACTAACATTGCTACTAGTATTAAACAACTAATCATAACCCGTGTTCTTATTTTAGGAAAAAACAAAGTTTTTCTCATGCTTTCACTCCTTAAATAGTTATTGTTTTAAGATCGATCGGGTGCTCAATTAAATAGTTTTTTAAAAAATCATTAACAATTCTTGAGTTCAATGATTATTTCGACAAAACCACCTCTTTCCAAAAAAATTCTTTCTAAAAAGCGCTGCGATTTGATCTTTTATAAATTTTGTTAGCGCTTTCATAAAGTGATGTGTAAATGAGATGTGAATATTTTTATAAAATAATTGTAGCATAGCGCATACAACCTCGTTAATGAGCATAGACAGTTTTTTATTGGGGTATCTATTATTTAGATGATAATCCTTTTCGGTTGCTGCTTGACAGTGTATGTAATTCCTCTTTCACAGTGGGAAATAAAGGTATTTCTTCGAAAGAAATTGTTCCTGCATCGTTTCCTTTCTCATCAGTAAGAAAATGTCCGTATAGTTGGTAAATCTCTCTATACATACCTTTAAGATTTCTGGCAATGATCACAATTTGCGTTGTTTCACCGTTCCGCTCAAGTTTGACTATATATCTCATTCTAGGCTGTCTAAGGTTCATCTTTCACAGCTCCTCTGGACTGATTGTAGTTTAGATACCCCTGTGTCTGTAGTTGAAACCTGTTTTGAGAGATATTTGTTCTTTAAGTTATGGCGCCGAACCCACGGAAGGATGCTAAAAACGGAAATGTTCGGAATAGCGTGAAGGGTGGGATTTCAGACCCCTACCGTCGTCCAGACCATACTGCAAGTGAAATGTCCAATAAAGTATAACGAATCACAACGCGGCACCACTCAGACGTCGAAGCCGTAGTCCTCGCGCAATACCGTCTGGACCAGCGTGCCGGCAAATAGTAAAGCAGAGTAAAACGGCAAAATCGCGTTGCTTCTATAAAGATAACGTAAAAAAGCGCAGTTAGGATGCGCGCGAAATCGCAACTTTTCACAACATTTTCTGAAGAAAAAGGATCGTTGCATATTACTTGCAGAATATTTTAAATAGTTTTATAATACATACAAGCGATTGACAGAAGCAACCCAACTTAACCCAGCCTAGAGAGCCCTATACTCTCAATCAGGCTGGGTTATTTGTCTTTCATGAGGGTTGCGATCAAAGTCCCGATTGTCTGAACCTTTCATTTCTCATGGGGGTGAATTGATTTGCACGAGTACCACGATTTATTAATAAAGGTAGAACGATTACAAGTATTAACAGATGAAGAATTCACGGAGTTTAAATATTTTGTAATAAAACAACGGTATTCTCCTGATGCATACAGAAGGATGGAGGCAAACGCTGGGATAAGTAGATATGCTAGGGAAATTATGAAAAGACATAGATTTTTAAAAACGCACGAATGAAATAAGACGGAATGTAGACTAAAGAAGGCATAAGTCTTTCAGTTCAAAAATGAACACGAACTCTGTTTATAGTTGCTCCACAGCGGATAACTATTAATACATGGTTTCGACAATCTACTCTCAATTTCCATTTATCGCTGCGGCCTCTACAAAAGGTCGCTTTTTTATTTGTATTACCCGTCGCGGCGTTACTCGAATGTATCATCTTACTAATCTCTTCTGCAAAAAGATTATTTAGGAGAGACAAAGGCTCAATCCAACACGTTTCTTCGCTCATACTCTATAACATAGATTCAATTATTATAAATTAATTGCGAGAAATTGATTTATATAATTGTTTCGCTATCCTTCGGTAAAGGAGGTGAAATGGTATGGGTGCGTATGGTTGCGGTGGTGGCGGCTACGGTGCTGGCTTTGCGCTGATTGTAGTGCTGTTCATTCTTTTAATCATTGTTGGTGCTTCATACGTTAAATACTAATAAAAAATGGTCCATGTCATATCCTGTATGCTCCCTTTAGGCGCCATTTCAGCGATTCCATCCCCGGAGTTCTCAATCGACTAGTAATGGCGCTCTCATTGCTGCGGTATTCCTCCGCGGCTTTTTTGCGTCTGGAATCCGAGGAATAAAGCGGCCAAGCCGGACATATATTGATTTAACTTCTCCTGACAACTACCAACTTTCAAGCGTGGCTATCACGTAGCTGCGCTCTTTTACGTTTTTAATACGGACATCAAATTCAAGCGGCTACTGGCAGGCCGCTTTTTTAATATGGTTTAAATTTATTCGTAACGGGTGATAATCTAAGTTAGAGTCTCTGCATTGACCCGGCACCATCTTCAGTTAGTTTGTCGTTTTTCACCGCGGGGACTCTCCGCGGTTCTTTTCTATTTGTTTTATCTTTCTCCGCAGCGGGTAACGTTTAACATGTAACGTTGATGCCCCTAGCATTCGTTACATCCTTTACTCACATGATTCCTTTATTGCTGCGGCACCTCCGTGGCTTTTTTTGTGCGGTTATTTTCCGCCGTAGTGGGCATAATTAGTACGTGTAACTAACGGACCCCCTCCGTTGTATAACCGTCTCACCTAAGCTGTGGAGAGTCCCCCTCCGCGGCTTTTTTATGCGCAAATACTGGCGGCGGACGCTACATTTTCGCATATATTTACACGCAAATTTATAGCCAGACGAGGAGAAGTTGGCACCTTTCCGCAAGCATACGCTGGCTATCCTCGGCAGCCAAGCGGTCTAACATACGATCGAGCACGCCGTTATAGAAACCCGGTAGATTCTTAATGCGACGGTGTTTCGTAGCCATCACAGACGCCCTTAACGCCTCATATCCGGCATGTTCAACGCCCAGCCTGTTCGAGAATGTTCTAAAGTCCTTCCCGCTGGCTTTATCGACGTACACACTACGGTCTATAAACATCAACCGGCTTTTATAGCTGTTTCCTATATAATCGAGACTCTATGGCTTTTTTAGTAAAAAGTTGTTTAAACAGGCGGCTGTAAAGCCTGTATTAACTGGAACAAAAAAAGAGATGCCTTATTAAGGCACCTTTTTCTTACGCAGATTCCGTGGTCACACATTTGGGTTCTTTAAATTAGCAAATAGACGAAAAATAAATCAAACTCCTCCATATCAGCAAACTTTTATTTTGCTTTTCTTGTTAATCTGTCAATATGTCATACCGGTTTTTCAGTTATTTCTTTTTACCTTTGTTTCCTGCAACAGCCTCAAATTCACCTGTTTCCGCATTGGCAATAAAACCATAAATAGACAACGTTTTTGGAATTAATGGGTGACTTTTAATCAAATCGATATTTTCCGTTATCATTTTATTCACATCTTGTTTTCCAGATAGCCAGCTTGATAGATTACTGCCGGCCGCATCAATATATTCAATTGTTTCGATCGTTTCTTTTGCAATACCTGCTTTCCGGATTTTAGAAAGAATCTCCTCTCCATTAATTGCATGTTCTTTGCTATCCTTCTCTCCGATAATATAAATTTCTTCTATATCTTCGGAGTAAACGGCCAAAATAATGTTTCTAATTGTACAACCATAGGGCTGTGAAATGATCGTTCCAAAACTTGTTGTGATGATTAATTGTTCCGCTTTTTTATTTGTTATGACAGGTAATAACGGATGTGATTTTACACTTAATCCTGTTAGAACTAAAGCCTTTTTCTCGTTTGTTTTCTGCATAAAAATCCCTCCTATTGAATCAATTGAGCCATTTCATAATAAACAGGTATGCCGACAATAAGGTTGAATGGGAATGTCACTCCAAGAGCCAACCCCAAGTAAACAGACGGATTCGCCTCCGGTACAGATGCTTTTAATGCTGCCGGAGCCGCAATATAGGATGCACTTCCGGCTAAGACACCCATTAATGTCATACCGCCCAAAGACAGTCCTACCAGGTGCCCCGTTACCACGCCTAAACTTCCAAATAAAACAGGCGTGATTAATCCAAAAAGAAGCAATTTGAAACCGTGCTTCCTTACTTCCGGCAACCGCTGGCCTGTCGTGATTCCCATACTCAGTAAGAACAAAATCAGCACGCTGCTATATAAATCCATAAACAGCGGTTTCACCATTGGCACAGCACGTTCTCCAAGAATCAAACCGATGAACAAACTGCCTAGCAGCAGCAAGATACTTTTTCCAAACAAGCTTTCTCTTAGCACTTCTTTATCAATGAGGCTTGCTGGCTTAGAGACAAACCCTACGCTTCGCATCGAAAGAGCTGATTTATCTTTTTTATTCTCGATGCTCTTTAATAATAGTAATGAAACTAAGATTGCGGGGCTTTCCATAATAACGACGAGAGCATTCATAAATCCCTCGTAGGATACACCGTTTTTTTCGATGAAGGAGATGGCCGCTCCATAGGTGACAATGCTGACAGACCCGTACGTGGCCGCTAAGCCAATCGAATTTTGAAGGTCCATTTTCATAAGACGCGTAATAAAAATGGTGATAAACGGAATGGCAATTCCTAAAAAGAGTGCGCCCATAATTGGCTGCATAATGGATTCAATTGAATAATGAGACAGCTCAATCCCGCCTTTTATCCCAATGGCGATTAAAAGGTAAATACTCAGCGCTTCGCTTAAGGCGCTTGGAAATTTTAAATCTGATTTCACTAAAGCCGCCACAATTCCTAACACAAAAAATAACACAACCGGCGACAACAAATTTTGTAAAATGATTTCTGACATATTCCTTCCTCCTGATATCCTTCATTTCCCACAAAAAAACCGGCAATTTCAGAATAACTGGCACTCACCCGCCATTCATTCTGAAAACTGCCGGTTTATCTTCAACTGACCGTATGGCTTTTGAAGATCTCCCTTTTTCATCTATCGTCTTTTTATTCAAAATTTTTTTCGATATCTCTATCTATTTTAAACACCATCACCCGTTCCCCGCTCTGCGTGCTTATGTCTGTGTGAAAGCTTTTCACTTTTTCACCCGTTATGGTAAAGATGATTTCTTTTAAGCCATTCATGCCTGATTCAATCAAATTAGACCGCATCCTTTTGATGGACAGCATGCCCTCTTTTGTTTCACAAAGGACATATTCAGCAGGCGTTAGAACCCCGCGTAACGTGACAATAATCATATCACGCAATATATCTGCCTTTACGGACACGGAACCACGTCCAAGGAAATCTTTTTCCCATTGAGTTAACGCTTTGCTTATTTCTGCTTCAATAGATCCTTTAGATTTGTTCATGACCATTCCTCCTTAACAAAAAAATCGGTATATTCCCCAGCTAGTTTCCTAGTTAAGAAATATACCGATTTATCTTATTTCTGTTCTTCTTATGATGTATAGGTTACTTTTTCATACAGTCAATATAGAAACAATTAACAGCACGCTAAAGCGTTTATTCAATCAGAAGTGAGAATAAAAATCTCTCGGTTATTTAGATTAATACTACTGTAACTTTCAGCAAGGAGTATGTCAACATAAAAAATAAATTAAAAAGATCTGCCACTGAATTTTTCATACTGCTCTTTCATAGTGTGATCAAAAGTGTGTTCAGATCATCACTTCATTTTCGTTACTCTTACAACACGTTCTCTTGCTTTCTCACTAGACAATCCATTATGAATTTTCATTTTTTCAGCTACAAAAAAAACCTCTTTTCAGTGTTGAAACTCACACATCCAAGAGGGCAAGGGTCAAATTCAGTTATGGTTGTTGATGACCCAAATGTTTAATTTAAATGGATAATTAGCTAATCATTGTTCCGCTTAAAAACGTTGAAGAAACGCCTTACACGCCTGCTAGACGAGAAACGTCACGGGCAATCATCACTTCTTCGTTCGTTGGAATGACGATGACTTTCACTGGTGAGTGCGGGTAGCTGATAAATTGTTCCTCACCGCGCACGTTGTTTAGTGCCGGGTCCCAGTAAACGCCCATAAATTCAAGGCCGCGCATAATGCGTGCCCGTGATGCAATGTCATTTTCACCAATTCCTGCTGTGAAAATGATGGCGTCCACACCGGACATGCGCGCTGCGTAGGAACCGATGTATTTGTGGATACGGCTTGCGAATAATTCAAGCGCTGTAACCGCACGTTCATTGCCTTCTTCAGCTGCTTTTGACAAGTCGCGAAGATCACTTGACACGCCGGATACGCCAAGCATACCGCTTTTTTTGTTCAATGTGTCTAACACTTCGTCCGCTGTCTGGCCGGTTTTTTCCATAATAAAGGGCATTAACGCTGGGTCGATGTTACCGGAGCGTGTTCCCATGGCAACGCCGGCAAGCGGTGTGAAGCCCATCGATGTATCAATTGATTTCCCGCCTTCGATCGCCGCGATGCTGGCACCGTTGCCAAGGTGGCATGAAATTAAGCGCAAATGCTCGATTGGACGGCCAAGCAGTGCCGCTGCGCGCTCAGATACATATTTATGCGATGTGCCATGAAAGCCGTATTTACGGATGCCGTAGTCTTTGTAATATTCATATGGCAGGCTATATAAAAATGATTTTTCCGGCATTGTCTGGTGGAACGCCGTATCAAATACCGCGACGGCCGGTACGCTTGGCAGCACGGCGCGAAATGCGCGGATGCCCGTTACGTTCGCCGGGTTATGAAGCGGTGCGAGTTCTGACAGCTCTTCAATTTCCGTAAGCGTTGCCTCATCGATAATCGCCGAATCGTCGAATTTTTCGCCGCCGTGAACGACGCGGTGGCCGATGCCGTCGATTTCGTCAAGTGACGCGACGATGCCGTTGGAGACAAGCTTCGACAGCAGCATTTGAACCGCGACTGCATGATCCGGAATGTCCGTTACTTCTGTGTCTGTTGTGCCGTCGGGTTTTGTAATCGAAAAAACAGACTCTGTCAAGCCGATTCTCTCAACAAGTCCTTTCGTCAGCACCGTTTCCATGGGCATTTCAAACAGTTGAAATTTTAATGATGAACTTCCTGCGTTAATCGCAATTACTTTAGACATTATATCCTCCTCGTGATCGAACAATTTATCTCTATATATAGGAATAACGTGTTCCAGACAAAATAGCAAGCATTCCTTCTCTCGTAAACCGTTTACATTAAATAATAAATATTTTCCGACAAATCTCTTCTATGTTTTAAATTCGCTTCCTATTGTCTGCTTTTTTCTTATTTGTGCTTTTTCAAAAAAATGGGATGTTTTTCAACTAATCTCTACCATGAAAAAGCCGTTCGTCGAAATCGCTTCTTTTTATGCTAAAATACTGAGAAGGCTTTTTCGTTTGAAGGATCGGTTTATGAATGCAGGCTCGCGTGTTAAGCTGTTCATTTTCATATACATAAGTATTTATTACGGCTGGCTGTTTGTTTTCGAAGATCAGGAATGGATGAAGACGCTCGGCGGAAACGTGCTGTCGGTCGTCGCAATCGGCATTGCCCTCGTGTGGCTGTTGCAAATGATTAGATCCCCTCATGTTCGAGACCGATTTTTTTGGAAGTTACTGGCCTCTGGGTTAACGTTCTACTTTTTGGGAGAATGCCTATGGCTTCTATTTGAATCATTCTGGCGGATGAAGATACCAACAGTTGGATTCCTGGATATCTTTTTTATTGCGCATGTTTTATTTTATTCGCTTGCCATTCTGATCAAATTTAAACAAACACCAGACGGTCCGCCTGGTGTTTGATATGCTGATCACGATGACCGTTGCGATTAGTTTCAGCTGTCACTTTCTCATTCAGCATATTTTAGAGGATGTAGCAGCAACGCCGTTTGAATTGCTTGTCACGCTCAGCTATCCTGTGACAGATCTTGGGCTTTTGCTGGCTGTATCTACCTTATTTTTCGGCTTACATCATTCACAGGCAAAAAAAGAAATGCTTTTTATTTTGTTCGGCTTGTTCGTGCAGATTTTCGCTAATTCCATTCATTTATTTTTCATTTTAAATAATGGCTATGAGTCCGGAAATATAACCGACCCTCTGTATATTTTATCTGCCTTATTGATTGCACTTGCCGGCCGGCTGTATGGGAATGCACCGGCTGAACCTGAGACCCGCTTGAAAAGCACCTCAATAATACGCCTGCTCATTCCGTATGCTTCGGTCACCGTGCTGTTTATTTTTATGATCTTTTATGCCGGCTTTAACGCGCTAACGATCGGAGCGGCGGTTTCGATTATTTTGCTCATGATCCGACAAGCGGTGACCATTGTGGAAAATCGCACGCTTTATGACCAATTGCTGCAGCGCTCTGATCAGTTGTCTATAAACGAACAGCGCTACCGCTCATTATTTGATTATTACCCGGAAGCCGCTTATTCGGTGGACCTTGACGGCCGCTTTCAATCGATGAATCAGGCGGCTGCAAGCCTTCTCGGTTTTTCAAATGAAACCGAGGCGATTGGCCTGATCAGCACCTCCTTTGTGGCAGATGAAGATAAAGAACGGATTATGGCGCATTATCCGTTCTTATTTAATGGAGAAGCACGCGAATTTGAAGTAACTCTTCGCAGCCAAACCGGCCAGCAATTGATTATTAATATCACGAACATTCCAATTGTGGTGGACGGACGTGTTACCGGCATTTATGGCATTGGCAAAGACATTACTGAGCAAAAAAACAAACAGCGCCAAATGAAACATTTAGCGTATCACGACGGATTGACCGGTCTGCCGAACCGGCTGTCATTTGAAAAAAAGCTGATGAAGCTTGTGCAGGACAACCAAAAGGCATTTGCGATTTTGTACATGGACCTAGATGGATTTAAAAAGATTAACGATACGTTAGGACACGATGCTGGCGATGATCTGCTCGTTTCTGTCAGCAGCCGGCTGCTCTCATCGATTCGCACGGGTGATATGGCTTCAAGGCAAGGCGGCGATGAATTTGCGATTCTGCTCAGCGAGTTTTCCAAACTTGAGGAAGTGCAGGATGTGGCCATGCGGCTGCTTGGTTTAATCAGCCAGCCGCATCATGTGGCTGGCCAAGCCCTCTTTCTTACGCCGAGCATCGGAATCTCCGTGTATCCTGATAACGGAGATTCGCCAGAACAATTGATCAAAAAAGCGGACATGGCGATGTATGACGTGAAACAGAATGGAAAAGGCGCCTACCGATTTTATTTCGAACATGAAAAGGAGAACGTATAAATGAAGTTACTTTGGGATTTAGATGGCACGATTTTTGATACGTATCCGGCTATTGTGAACAGCTTTGCGGCGGTTCATGAAGCGGCTCATGGCAAGCCGGTGGACCGGACTGAAGCGCTGCGCTGGCTGAAGAAAAATTCAAAGCTCGCGTTTGAGCATTACGGCATCTCGGATGATTTCCGCCCGATGTTTGCGGAGCTTGACCATAAAGAATCAGAGTCAGGCTGCCTGCCGTTTGACGGGGTAAAAGAAGTCCTGGCTGCAGCGGATGTTAATGTCATTGTCACGCACCGGACAAAAGCTTCTACTACTTACCTTTTAACAAAATGGGGGTTAATTGATTATTTTGATGAAATTGTCAGCCCGGAAGATGACGGATTTCCACGCAAGCCGGATGCTGCAGCGTATTTGTATTTGCACGAAAAATATGGACTCGACTGGGCGATTGGCGACCGGTCGCTAGACTTGATTCCAGCGCGGGCAGCCGGGATAAAAACCGTGGCCTTTCAGAATACGGACATCGAGGCGGATATTTATTTAGACGTATATGACGAGACATTTTATAAAAAAGTAAAATAACGTAAAAAAATCGAACCTCATAAAGGTTCGATTTTTATTTTTTTGGAGATGTCTCCGACTTTATTCGGCGGACATTTCTTTTATTTTGCCAGCTTAAACCGTTTCGCGATCATGCTCAAGCCTTCTGTATCAGCAGAAAGACGACGGGCATCTTCCGACATTTGATGAACACTGTGTTTATTTTGATCCATTTCTCCAACTGTCCGCGCCACCTGTTCGGTAAATCGTTCGGCGATGTGATTGACGTCATGGATAACCGTCTCAAGCTGTTCGCCGTCCTGAAGAATGCGTGTCGCGTACGTCCGGTTGCTGCGGGCGGCGCTCAATGTATCAGAGGCAATGGTATTTAAGCCGAGAATCGTCTCCCCCGCTTGCCGCATATGACGAACGCTCGATTCCATCCCGCTCCGGCTGTTTTCTACTTGCTCCGCCACACGATGAATATCATCACGTGTTTTTTCAAGCGCAGACAAAATATCGGCAGAAAATATATTCGTTTCTTCCGCCAATTTCCGGACCTCTTCCGCCACAATCGCGAATCCGCGGCCAGCATCTCCCGCCCGCGCCGCTTCAATAGACGCGTTCAACGCCAACAAATTCGTTTGAGCCGCAATGGCGGTAATGGACGTAACAATGGCCATTGTGGCATCCGTATCGTTGGAAACGGCCCTCATTTTGCCTGCTGCCTGGCCGATTCCTTCCTGCACGTGCACCATGTCTGCTTCAATTTCACGCATTATTTGTGCACCCTGGCCCGCTGATTCCGCTGTTTGTTCGGACAATGCAAACGTGGCATCCATCTCTTTTTCCATGCCGCGAATGCTTGCCATCATATCCTGCACGACCGCATGTGCGGACTGCAGCGACGACATTTGCATCTCAGAACCTGATTGAAATTCCTGCATCGTGCCGGACAGGCTTTCAAATGTCTCAAGCAGGCGGGCAGACTGCTCCGCTTGCGTCCCTGACACATGCTGAACGGACTGAGCAGATTTTTGCAGCTCGCTCATCATATTGCGCATCCCAAGGACGACTTTATTAAGCTCAAAACCAATTTGATGAAATTCGGTCCGGCGTCCGCTTTTCACTTCGGATGTTAAGTCCCCGGCTGACACTTTTCTCGTCAACCGGTACCACGTTCGAATTTCCGAGGTGACCGTCCGGTACAAAAAATGGCCGGCAATTGCTGTGACAGCGAGTACGGCAAGCAACAAAAATGCAACCGTGTCTGTCAACTGGCCTGTCAGCCAAATCGAGAACAGCGTGGCCAGCATCGGCAGCGTACTGATTGCTCCAAACGCCGGGCGTAAAAATGGCTGCTGCGAGATTTTCCCAAGACGCAAATTAAAGCGCTTACCATTTTCTAAAAAGTGAATAGGTGCGGACGCATCCATGATTAATTCTCCCGTATCCCGCGCATATTGCTGGACGATCGGCTCTTTCGTCTGAGCGGCACGCTGGCCCGTCTCATCCGAAAAAACGACTCCTTCCCGCAGCCTATTTGTATGAATGCGGGCCAATCCTGTTTCATCTACAATTAAAAGGTACTCGTTGTCTTGTAGTTCTTCATCAAGTAAATGGTGAAGCTCTTCGTAATAGTCTTCAACAAATTGTTCGTTCTTTATATATGGCTGAATTTTTTTCGCAATGGCCTGCACATTCTGCAAGGCGCTGCGTTCTGACTGACGATTCATGTTTCTCCCCCTCTCCCGTTCATTATACAGGATGCCCCACATCATTTTGACTACTTTTTTAATATTTCGTTAAAATTTGACAAAATCTTTTTCTTTTACTACGGTTTAAAGAGCGTTTAGAAAAGGACGGGATTCAGTTGAAAACGATACTAAGGCTTTTATATGGGGCGGGCTTTTTGTTTGCGGGCATTGCCCATTTTACACGATCAAAAGGATTTGAAGCAATTGTGCCTGCTTTTTTGCCGTTTAAAAAAGCGATCGTCGCGATTTCCGGTGTCATTGAAATTCTCTATGGTGTCGTGCTGCTGCTCGACCGCCGCACGTCGTTTGTCACTAAAACGATTCCGGGTTTTTTGGCGGCCGTTTTCCCGGCCAACGTGTACATGGCAGCGAAAAACATTCCTCTCGGAAATAAGCAGCTGCCAAAATGGGCCTTATGGGGGCGGCTGCCGCTTCAATGGCTGCTCATTAAGGGGGCAAAAAATATCGATCAATAACCAAAAGACGTCCGATGGCTGCACCGGGCGTCTTTTGGATTTACTTGTGAAATATGCTATTGGTCATGAAAGTCTGACTTTGCTCACGAAATGAAGCCGTTGGTCACGAAACAGAGACCCTGCTCACGAATCGAATCCATTAGTTTCGCGCTTTTTGCACTTTCAGCTGCTTGCCTTTGACAGTGGTTGTTTTCATCACTTTCAATACCAATGGACCTTTACCGTTTAAAATATCGACGTAGGTGACATTATCTTGAATGGTAATGATGCCGATGTCTTCGGCTTTCAACCCTGGCAAATTGGAAAGGGTGCCGACAAAATCAACCGCGCGCAGCTTTTTCTTTTTACCGCCGTTAAAATACAGCTTCATAATGTCTTTGTTTACGTTTTTGCTTTTGTCTTCTTTTACTTGCGGACGTTCGGCCATTTTTTCCTCAAACGCAGGCTTGGCGGCTGCGATCTCGGATGGAGATGGCAGATCTTTACGCGGCAGCTCAAATCCGATATAGCTTTCAATTTCTGCTACGAACTTTTCTTCAAAAGGCGTCATTAATGTGATCGCCCGGCCGGCATGGCCTGCACGTCCGGTCCGGCCAGTGCGGTGCACGTAGCTTTCTTTTTCAAGCGGCACGTCAAAATTAATAACGAGCGGCACATTTTCGATGTCAATGCCACGGGCAGCGACGTCGGTTGCACACAAGTAGCGAAACTCGCCGCGCTTAAATTCCGTCATAACGGCGAATCGGTCTTCCTGCATCATGCCCCCGTGCAGCATGCCGCATGACATGCCCGCCCGGTCGAGTGTGTCAAACAGCGTCTCCACGCGCTCCTGCGTCCTGCAAAACAGCATCGCGCTGTCCGCATTTTCTACGGCCAGAACGTCTTTTAGTGAGCGGATTTTTTGGTCCTCCGCAGTCACCATAACGGCGTGTGTAATCGATGACGTCGTCATTTCTTTCGCCGCTTCAATCCGCTCCGGCGTGTTCATATATTTCTCCGATAAGCGGGCGATGTCCGGCGGGAACGTCGCAGAAAACAGCATCGTTACCCGGTCCTGTGGCAATTTTTCAATAATGGCGGATACTTGCTCAATAAACCCCATATTCAGCATTTCATCCGCTTCGTCAATGACGAGAAAACGGATTTTTTGCACATCAAGTGTTTCTTTTTCAATATGATCAAGAACACGCCCCGGCGTGCCAACGACGATATGTGTTTTTTGCTTGAGCTCAAGCTTTTGGCGGGCAAACGGTGATTTTCCGTAGACCGCGGTGGCTTTTGTCCGCTTAAACCGGCCGATATTTGTAATATCCTCTTTTACTTGCGCGGCTAGCTCCCGTGTCGGTGTTAAGACAAGTGCCTGCGGCTTATTTTCATCCCAGTTCGTCATCTGGACAAGTGGGATTGCAAAGGATGCGGTTTTGCCGCTGCCGGTTTGGGATTTAACAATCAAGTCTTTTTTCAAAAGAGCGGCAGGAATGACGGCTTTTTGTACATCGGTCGGTTTCGTATAAGATAATTCGGAGAGTGCCTTCTGAATATCTGCACTGATCGAAAATTGGCTAAAGTTATTTTCCATGGATTTATTACCTTCTTTTTCTATAGTGATGAACGTTTCTCATTATACGGTAGTTTTCCATAGAACGCCGATTTAATTTCATTTTTTCACATTTTCCATTATTACTTCCAGATTCGATTCCATCATGCCGAAGTAGGTATCCCCTTTCTCCCCCGGCTGTGCAAGTGAATCTGTGAAAAGAGTTCCCCCAATCGGCACCCCCGTTTCATCGGACACCATTTGCATGCTTCTCGGATCAATACTCGATTCGACAAAAAGAACGGGGATCTGTTTGTCACGAATGAGGTCTACGATGGAACGAACCTGGTCCGGCGTCCCTTGATTCTCAGCATTAATTTCCCAAATGTACCCTGCATTAAACCCATAGGCTTTACTAAAATATTTAAAGGCGCCTTCGCTCGTCACAAGAAACCTTTTTTCAGGCGGAATTTGATTAAATTCCTCTAGCGCTTTTTGATGCAAATCGTTTAATTTCGCAATGTAATCTTTCGCATTTTGCGCATAATCCTCTGCATGATCCGGGTCTATTTTGATTAACGCGTCCCGGGCATTTTCCGCGTACCGAATACCGTTTTGAATGTCCAGCCATGCATGTGGGTCTTCTTCTCCTTCTTTCCCTTTCGTCGTTAAGTACATTGGTTCTACGTTCTCACTTAACCGAAAAACAGGGGCATTCTCACCGGATTTACCGGCTGTTTCGAGCAGATTGTCAAACCATGAACGGCCTGCCTCTAAATTCAGTCCATTATAAAAAACGACATCGGCATCCGTTGTTTTTTGAATATCCGCCGGCAGCGGATCATATTCGTGCGGATTCGAACCGACCGGTGCCAAGCTGTGAATATCCACATGCATTCCACCAACATTTTTAACAATGTCATATAAAATGGAATACGTGGTGACCACCTGCATCTTCTCCTGTTCAGTTGCTCCTTCTGGCGATTTCCCACAGCCGGCCGCCAGCAAAAGCAGCAGACCCATCATGCCAATCATCCATTTTTTCATTTTATATTTCCCCCTTTTCCGTATTTGCATAAGTTCTCATTCTCCGCCAGATCAGGCCTTGTTTTGGAGCCAGAAAAAACGCGAGAAGGAACAAAAGAGTGGAGACGAGAACAATGGCTGCCCCGGAAGCCAGATTATACGTGAAACTAATGTATAAACCGGCAACCGATGAAATAACGCCAAGCAGTGCAGATGCATACAACATGACCCACAAACGGTCTGTCAGCAAATACGCGGTTGCAGCAGGCGTAATCAGCATCGCGACAACTAAGATGATGCCGACTGTCTGCAGGGAAGCCACCGTCACCATCGTCAGGAGCACGAGCAAAATATAGTGAATCCATTGCACCGGCAATCCGTATGCTTGTGCCATCGTCTTGTCAAAAGAAGAAACAAGCAGTTCTTTGTAAAAAAGGACGATCGATAAAAAAACAACAAATCCGATGCCAAGTGTTGCCCACATATCTGCTGTGCGTACGGCAAGCACATTCCCGAACAAGATATGATAAAGATCGGTGCTGCTTTTCATCCCGGTAATGAGCAGGATGCCGAACGCGAAAGCAGAGGTAAACATGATGCCAATGGAAATATCCTGTTTTATCCGGCTATTTTGGCTGATAAACCCAATCGTTACCGCCGTCACAACGCCTGAGACAACAGCTCCGATAAAAAATGGTATCCCTAACAGATACGAAATGGCTACACCTGGAAGAACGGCATGAGAAATCGCGTCACCCATAAGCGCCATGCCCCTCAAAATAATAAAACACCCGATCATGCCACAAATAATGCCGACCATCGCAGAGGTAAGCAGCGCTTTTTGTAAAAAATCATAATAAAAAATGGCTTCTAAAAAATTCATGCGTCTGCCATCTCCTTTTGATCGAGAAATGAGAGAGGATGAACGTAAGCTTGGCATAAAAGTTCTCGTTTAAAAACCGTTTCAGCGTCTCCAAAACCAATCACTTTTTTATTTAAAAGCAACAGCTGGTCAAAATATTCGGTTGCTTTACTTAAATCATGATGGACAACTAATATAGTCTTCCCATCGGCAGCTAGCTCTTTTAATAAAGCAATCATCGCTGCTTCGCTTGCCACGTCCACCCCGGCAAACGGTTCATCCAAAAATAGAATTTCCGCTTTTTGTGCAAGGGCACGGGCGAGAAAAACACGCTGCTGCTGACCGCCTGACAATTCACCAATTTGTTTTTTTGAGAATGGTTCCATCCCGACCTTTTTCAAACAAACCCGTGCCCATTCCTTTTCCTTTTTCCCTGGGTTTTTAAAAAACCCTAATGTTGGATACGTACCAATTAAGACGGTATCAAACACCGTGATTGGAAAATCCCAATCAATTTCATTTCTCTGTGGCATATAGGCGATGGAGGTCCTCATCTCCTTAAAGGATTTTCCTTGGAAACGGACTGTGCCGCCGTCTCTTGAAATTAACGACAGCATAGCTTTCACAAACGTGGATTTCCCCGCTCCATTCGGTCCGATAATACCAACTAATTTCCCTTTTTCAACGATAAGATCAGCTCTTTGAATGGCTTTCTGTCCGTGATATGAAACGGATAATTCTGAGACCTGAATAGCGGGTATCATGTTGAACACTCCTTTCTTTCCCTCTTAAAAATATTTTGCACAAAGGCAACTTTAATCCCAAAAAAAAGTAGCTACAATATTCTTATGCCCTTATCAAATAAAGTTTCCTTATAGCAACATTTTAAATTGAACGAAACTATTTTGTCAATAAAAAAAGAGCTGCTCCAACTTTAGTTGGGGCAGCCCTTTCACTTATTTTTCATCTTTAAATGAATACAGTTCGCCTTGCTTGCCGTAGTCATTCGGTTTCAAGTCTTCAAAAAAGACAAAAACTTTGTCCGCATCAACGTCAAACGACTCTTTGACAGCGGCGGTCATGCGCTTCACTAAATCACGTTTTTGTTCGGGTGTTTTTCCTTCTAATACTTTCACGGTAATAAACGGCATATGTTTTCACCCTTTCTCTTAAACGCCTGGGAACCAGCCCGGCGTGTTTACAATCGCATTCCAAAGCGGATCCGGCACAACAAGTTTTTCCTGCGCGTTTTTGTCAATTTTCACGGCAATCGTTTCTTCCTGGCCATTCTCTACTTTTTGTACCCAATCCGGCTCGATAATAAGCCCGCGGCCAATCGCAAGGAGGTCAACACCCGTTCCAAGTGCTTTTATCGCATCATCCGCTTTGTAAATCGACCCGACGCCGATGACCGGTATCGTATTTCCAGCGCGTTCTTTAATAATTTCCAGACGTGTGCGTGTATCATCAACACCGCGTCTTGGCTCGGACCAAAATTCCATAAGGGACACATGCAGGTAATCAAGCTCTTTTTCCTTTAAGGCATCGATCAGTTCTAATGTATCTGCCATTGTAATACCCGGTGTTTCCGGCTCTTCTGGTGAAAAGCGATAGCCGACTGCAAACGGGCGGTCTGCTTTTTCAGCGGCCTTCTTCACCGTATCAACAACCGCAAGCGGAAAAGCAAGGCGTTCGCCCCATTTATCAGTACGGCGGTTGGAATGTGGCGAGAAAAATTGCTGAATCAAGTAGCCGTTGGCGCCGTGAATTTCCACCCCGTCATAGCCCGCTTCGATCGCGCGGCGTGTCGTTTCACCAAACGCCGCAATGATGTTTTCCACTTCTGCAGCAGAAAGCTCACGCGGTACAGCGCTTCCTTCTGCTTCTGCCGGCACGTTGCTTGCGCTGACGATATCCCCATCCACTAAGTTTGGCGGCACCATGCGGCCGCCGTGAAAAATTTGCAAAATCGCTTTGGCGCCTTTTTCCTGAATCGCAGACGCAAGACGCGCGAGACTTGGAATCATCTCATCGCGGTCGGCGCCAAATTCACCCGGGAACCCTTTCCCATTTGGTGTTACGTATGTGCAAGCGGTGATTACCGCCGCCACACCTTCTGCCCGGCGTGCATAATACGCCACTTCCGCTTCGGTCACCGTCCCGTCATCATTCGATGAAAAATTGGTCATCGGTGCCATCACGATGCGGTTTTTTAACTCAACACCGCTTTTTAATGAAAAATTTTCCAGTAACGGTGCATAGGTTGATTTCATTGCATTGATTGATTTCATTGTAAAACTCCTTTTGTTGACTATCCCCCGCTGCGTTGATGCAGCGGGCGACTGACATGATTATGAATATTGCTTTTTTAGTTTGCGCAATTCTGCAGATAATTGCGCAAACCATTCTTCATCTTTTGTTAGCAGCGCCATATCAATGAGCTGTTCAAGAGATGCTTCGACTGGCTCCTGTTCCAGCACGGGCTGCAATGATTTTGTAAGCACGCGGATCATTCGTCCGGTCAGCTCTTCATTCACTGAATCGACAATATACACTTTTGTAATGTCTTCCGGGTTTTCTATTTTTACGACATATCCGTAGATTCTCTGTTTGTCCCACGTTTCGCCTTGTACCCAGTCACCAACATGAAATTGTTGTTTGTTCCCCATTTCTTTCACTTCCCTGTTTCAAACGGTTATACACCTGCTTTAATTTTTTGTAAAACAGAGGCAACCGTGAATTGGTATAAAAAGGAAGCGTACGTATCTTCCGCTTCCTTAAAAATGTAATCCATTACACCTTGCGTATTCGATGAAACCGGACACCCTTGTTCCGGGTCTCCTGTCTGCCAGGTTGGCTGCAGTTCGCCGCGCGATATCGCCTCATATACATGGCCAAGCGTAATTTTTCCCGGGTCCTCACCGAGCATATACCCGCCTCGGATTCCTTCTTTCGTTTTTACAAATCCGCTGTTACGGAGTATGCTCATCACTTTTCGAATGCGCGCGGGGTTTGTCGCTACATTATGCGCAATCGCTTCACTTGATGCCATATGACCTGGCAAATAAGCCAAGTAAACGAGGCTGTGAACGGCAATGGTGAAATTACTATTCAACCATGTGTTCCCCTTTCAGAAACATACTGTAATCTTATTTTGTACAGTTTAAAAAGTCAATGGAAGTGATTTTACATGACTATTGAATTATTGTCAATACATCTTTTTGAGACTTTTTCCTCTTAAAAAAACTGCCTTCCGATTAGGAAGACAGCACGTTTTGCTTCGCAGCCCGTTTTTGCCATAGGATCGTAATAAAAAACGTGATCCCGAGCAGCACGAGGCCCAGCATAAATGGAAATAATATATTGACGTCGTATAAAAGACCAGCGCATGTCGGTCCAAGCACATTTCCGATGCTCATGTACATATTGTTCATGCCCATCGCAAATCCTTGCTCGTTGCCAGCCATTTTTGAAATGAGTGTATTCAAGACCGGCCGCAAAATCGACGTCGCGCAGAAAATAAGCAGCGAGATGCCGAAAAACAGCCAGTAGTTTTTGGCAAACAGCGAAAGAAAGAATCCGAGCGCCGCCACCGCTATAAAGACATTGAGCACTTTTCCCTCACCGTATTTCGTCACGATCCGGTCGACGATAAACAATTGTACGATCACACTGACAATGCCTGTCGATGTGATCATGAGCGCGATATCCTGCGGCGTGGCCCCAAACTCGTCATCAACGAATAAGCCGAGCACCGATTCATACGCCATTAAGCCGAAGCTCATCACAAGAGTGATGACGAGCGGGATAAAATACGGCATCGTCACCGAACGGGCAAGCTTTTTCACCATCGGCTCTTCCGCTGGGCGCTCCATCACGGCTGGCTGCTCCGGACGATCCGGTTCTTTCAATAAAACAATTGAGAAAAAGACTGCAAACAATGCAACAATCGCTGAAATCAAAAACGGCGCTTTTAAGCCGAAGTCAGCGAGGAAGCCGCCGATCCCAGGGCCCACCACAATCCCGAACGACATTGCTGCAGAAATAAAGCTGTTTCCTTTTGCCCTCTGCTCAAACGATGTAATGTCCGCCACATACGCAAAAATGGCCGGGATAAGCAGGGCCGCGCCAATGCCGCCGATTACGCGGGATACGTAGAGCATCCAAATCGAATCGAAAAAATAAAACACAAAACTTGAAACGGCAAGTCCAAATAAGCCGTAAATAATCATTTTTCGACGGCCGTAATCATCCGCCCATTTCCCGGCAATTGGTGAAAAAATGAGCTGTGCGCCTGCAAAAATGGCGATCATCAGCCCCGCGGCCATACCGCCTTCGTTAATTGAATCTAAATATGCCGGCAAAATCGGAATGATGATGCCGAAGCTGCCAATGGCAATAAACATGTTGATCATTAAAATAATCAACTTTTTCCGCTGATCACCGGTCATGAAAAAAACCCTCCTTTTATATGTGCTTGCTCATTTTAGCAAATTGTTTTGGAAACGGAAATGAATTTATGCCAAATTTGACGATTTTTTAGAGCAGGTATGATAATGAAAGAACGAATAAAACTATTTTTGTTTTTTTAGTTTCATGATCAGGAGGATTGATACATGAAAGACCGCATTATGAATGCCTTCATCGAAGAGATTCTCGACAAGAGCATGAAGTTCACGATGGACGACCTCGCGCGGAGGCTCGGCATCAACAAAAGAACGTTGTATGAACATTTCCCATCAAAAGTGGCGATTCTAGACGCCATCATTAACTCGTCGCTCACTGCTTTTGACGAACGGACAGATGCCATTTTAGCCGATCCGGATTTAACGCTTCTTGACAAAATTAAGCAGACGATTACTGTTGCGCCAACCTTCACCGAGTTTTATGATTTGCGCATTTTAGAACAAATGAAGCGCCATTACCCGGCACAATGGGAAAAAATGAACACGGCGCTTAACCAATGGGATGACCTGCGCACATTGATTGAGCAGGCGATTGATGACTGCTTAATAGGTGAAACTAATGTGCCGCTCATTATAAAACTCATCATCGACGCGACCAATACAACGCTCGACCGGCAGTTTTTTCAGGATAACCGGATTACCGTTCAAGAAGCGCTTCATTCGATTGGGGACATTTTTCTCTATGGGCTTGTGAAAAAGAACTAGAATCAGCAAAAGCTGTTCTCTTTCTTTTGTCTTCGAAAACTAATAAAACAAAAATAGTTTTTTCATTCCAAAAAGGAGCTTTTATTTTATGAGTGATTCACTCACCAATCTTCCTGTGTACAAACTGTTTCTTCGTTATCTGATTCCATCGATAGTCGGCATGATGCTAATGGCAGCGAATATTGTAATTGACGGCATTATGGTCGGCAGCCGGCTTGGCGCCGAAGCACTCGCCGGTGTTGGTGTAGTTAGTCCTGTTTATACGATTTTTATTGCCGTTTCACTCTGGATGGGTGTCGGGGCAGCCACCCGTTATTCGATGGTCATGGGCGCCGGAAAACACGAGAAAGCCCGGGAGATTTTTACGCAGGCTCTTGTACTAATCTTTTCGGTCACGGTGGTGATTGCGCTGATAGCCTACCAGTTTCGTGAACCGCTCATTTACGCCCTTGGTGCCAATGCCGATACGTATCGGCATGCGTCTGCTTATATGACGGTCCTGCTTCTTTTTGGATTTGTGTATACGATTGAAAGTGTGTTCAGCGT
Source organism: Domibacillus sp. A3M-37 (assembly GCF_024213455.1). Classification (NCBI taxonomy): domain Bacteria; kingdom Bacillati; phylum Bacillota; class Bacilli; order Caryophanales; family Bacillaceae; genus Domibacillus; species Domibacillus sp. A3M-37. The sequence goes on from NZ_JANAVL010000017.1 coordinate 34,115, forward strand.
TTTTGTCCGCAACGACGGAGGAATGAACCTTTCCATGGCCGCGCTTGTCACGGCGGCACTCGCCAATATTGGATTCAATTATTTGTTTTTGTTCGTGCTCGATTGGGGAACTGCGGGTGCGGCACTAGCTACAGTCCTTGCCTACACGCTGGCTATCTTCATTTTGTCTTTGCACTTTTTCCGGGCTTCAAGCAACCTGAAGCTTGTCCGGTTTTCATTTCAAAAACGGGTGGTGTGGCTCATCCTCGCCATTGGCTTCCGCTCATCAGCTTTTACCATGGCGCGCGGGACGAACAGCGTAAAAAAGAAACCATCCGTCTCGCCTTATTCATTTCGGCTGGAGTGGGTGTGTTGTTTTTCGTCATTGGCCAATTTGCTGCAGGACCAATCGTCTCGATTTTTGGTGACTTCCCTCCATCCGTCACGTCCCTTGCCGTGGACGCGATCGGTTTGTTTTTTATTGCCTACTTATTTACGGGCATTAATTTTGTGATGGTGACGTATTACCAGTCAATCGGCCGTGTCCGGATGGCTGTCTGGATTACATCGGCACGTGAAATTTCCGTCATGCTCCTGCTGCTTGCTGTGCTGCCGCGCGTATTTGGGCTTACCGGTGTTTGGCTGACCATTCCGGTTTCTGAGCTGATTGTGCTTTTGACCATTATCCAGTACGAGCGGAACATTCGCTTTAAGCGTGCGGACCGCCGCCGGGAACAGCTGGATTTTTAAACAAAAAACGATCGGTCCAATAATGGGCCGATCGTTTTTTGTTTACTTTTTATATTCGTTTTCCCAGAAGTCCGCATTTTTAATACCGAGTGGCTTCGGATCAAAAACGGGATCCTTGCCTTGCTTTTTCTGAGTTTCATAGTCTTTTAATGCAAGCAGCGCCGGCTTCGCCAAAATAACAATGGCGATAACATTCAGCCAGACCATAATACCAAGTCCCGCGTCACCAAATGCCCACGCAAGAGCGGATTCGTTTGTCGCTCCGTAAAACGTTGTAATCAATAAAACAACACGAAGAGCGTTAATCGCAAGCGGGTTCGTTCTTCCGCGCATTAAATAAGAAATATTCGTTTCTGCAATATAGTAATAGGCCATAATGGTTGTAAAGGCGAAAAAGAATAGGGCAACTGCTACGAATCCGGCACCAAATCCAGGAAGCACGCTGTCGATCGCCGCTTGTGTGAACCCAGGTCCTACTTCAACGCCCCGCAGGTTTTCTACAATCATTGTGCCATCCTCGGCCGTTGTGTTATACATGCCAGTAAACAAAATCATAAAAGCTGTCGCCGAGCAGATAAATAGTGTATCAATGTAAACGGAAAACGCCTGGACAAGTCCCTGTTTTGCCGGATGCGATACTTCTGCCGCGGCTGCCGGGTGAGGGCCTGTCCCCTGACCTGCTTCATTCGAATAAATACCGCGTTTAACGCCCCAGGAAATCGCCATTCCAAGCAGGCCACCGAACACTTGGTCCACGCCAAATGCGCTGCGGAAAATAAGAGCAATAACCGATGGCAATTCTGTAATATTCATGGCTACAATAATTAAAGAAATCAGAATATAGCCAAGCGCCATAAAGGGAACGATAACCTGCGCCGCATGAGCGATCCGTTTCACACCGCCAAAGATAATAAATCCAAGTAATAAAACGATAATGATTCCTGTGACAACCGGGCTGATCCCAAATGCATTGTCAACTCCAGCTGCAATTGAATTGGACTGAACACCGGGCATTAATATGGCCATGGCAATAAGCGCTGCAAAAGCAAACAGCATGGCAAACCATTTAATTCCCATCCCTTTTTCAATATAGTATGCTGGTCCACCACGATATTGGCCGTCTTCTTTTGTTTTGTAAATTTGCGCCAGAGTCGACTCGATAAAGGCACTCGATGCCCCGATAAAGGCGATTGCCCACATCCAAAAGACAGCCCCTGGGCCTCCGTAGAATATAGCCGATGCAACCCCGGCGATATTCCCTGTTCCCACTCGTCCGCTCAATGCGATGGCAAGTGCCTGGAAAGAGGATACTCCTGCATCCGAGCTTTTTCCTTCAAACATTAACCGAACCATTTCCTTTATGTGCCGCACTTGCAAAAAGCGTGTCATAATGGAAAAAACAAAACCAACACCCAGTAAAATATAAATCACGGGGTCACTCCATAAAATGCTATTTAGCCATGTCACGAACGCTTCCACACACATCTCCCCTTTTCTTTCTCTAAGGTATATTACTTTTTTAGAATAAAGGGTAATGCAAAAAATTACAATACAAATGGTAACATTTCTAACATAAAACCCCTGCTGTCTCAAGCAGGGGTTTGCAGATTATGAAGTGATAAAGTCGCCGCCGTTTACATGAATCGTCTGGCCGGTTACATACGATGAATCGTTTGAAGCTAAATACACAAATGCCGGCGCGTTTTCAGACGGCTGGCCGCGGCGTCCCATCGGCGTATCGGCACCGTGCTGTGCCACCTTTTGCTCATCAAATGTGGCCGGAATAAGCGGTGTCCAGATCGGACCTGGCGCGACCGCGTTGACACGAATGCCTTTGTCCGCCAAATTTGCTGCGAGTGAACGGGTAAACGACGTAATTGCACCTTTCGTTGAAGAATAATCTATCAGCTCCGGTGCGCCGCGGTATGCTGTGACAGATGATGTGTTCACAATCGCGTCCCCTTTTTTCAAATGCGGAAGAGCCGCCTGTGTTAAATAAAACATAGAGAAAATGTTCGTTTGGAAGGTTTCCTGCAGCTGCTCCGGTGAAATCGATAAAAAGTCTTTGGTCGGGAACTGTTTGCCGGCGTTGTTGACGAGAACGTTTAAGCCGCCAAATTCCGAAACCACTTTTTCCACGAGCTGTTTACAGTTTTCTACATCGCTTATGTCTGTCGCAACACTTAATGCTTTCACGCCGTACGACTCGATAATTTGAACCGTTTTTTCGGCATCGCCGTCTTCATTTAAATAGGCGATGGCCACGTTCGCCCCTTCTTTTGCAAAGGCAACCGCTGTTGCCCGGCCGATCCCCGAATCACCGCCTGTTACAAGTGCCACTTTGCCGGCTAACTTGCCCGATCCTTGATATTCCTGATCGTCATAAATCGGTTCCGGTGTCATTTCCGATTCAATTCCCGGCTGCTGATTTTGTGTTTGTGGCGGTGTCTGTTCGTCTATTCGTTCAAATTTGTCTTTCGTCATCCTATCCAACTCCATCCATTTTTAGTGTACAAGGAAAATATTCCCCGCTAAAAAAAAGCTAAACATGGTACAATGAAGAAAAAGGAATGACGCTAATGATTCAATATGAACAGCTTCATCACGTTGGCCTGAATGTGACCGACATTGACAGGTCAAAAGAATTTTATGGGGATATTTTAGGACTGACGGAACTAGCCCGTCCGCCATTTGACTTTGAAGGTGCCTGGTATGCCGTTGGAAACCAGCAAATTCACTTGCTCGTTTTGCCGGAATCACAAACCATTCGCCGGGATCCATCGCTATCAAGCCGGGAAGGTCATGTGGCGCTCCGCGTAAAAAGCTATCAGGATACGCTGAAGTGGCTGAAAAAACATAATGTGAACGTGCTGGAAAAACCAACAAGCGCCAGCGGATTTGCCCAGCTGTTTGTGGCAGATCCGGATGGGAATTTAATTGAACTGCATGTAGAGCGGTCTTCTTGATCGCTTTTTTTATAATTATTTTATTTTGAATTTTGCACACAGTGTAATAATAACTGAATAAGGCCAGTTTACTATCCTCTGCTGGATTCTGGCTGTCGTTTTTTGTTCCGGCGTTCGATTAGCGCGTACAAAATAAGCAGCACTGTTAAAAACATCATCGATGCATACCAGGGCATTTTTTGAATGACTTCTCCAAAAGCTGTGTATAAGAGAGCCGGCGTGATCACGCCAAGCACAGAGAACTGCATATATTCTCGGAATGATTTGGTCATATCGATCAAGTAAACCGACAGCAAATGAAAATGAACAAACGGCATCACGCGAAGAATCATCACCTGGCCGACCGTCATTTTCCGTTCCCCTGCCACTTTCCGCTTTATTCTCAACATCCGATCCCGCACCGACGGAAACCAATGGACCAGTTTATAAAAAACCGCTCCCATTAGTGACAAGCCGATAATGGAATAAATCGTTCCTTGCACGAATCCGAATAAGTACCCGCCGGCGATGCAGACCACAACGACCGGCAACAATAAAAACGGCCGCACGATATGCAGCACAATAAAGAAGACGGGCCCAAACCAGCCTGCCTGTTGGATAACCCCTTCGATCCAGCGCTCTGCTTCCATCATAACGGCCCCCACCTCTCTCTATAGTGTAGCAGTTTTTGTTTGAAAGGCGCCGATGGATTGAATATAAAAATGAGGAAAACCATTACTATGCCTTTTTGAACGAACGCATTCGTTCATTCAAAAATAAAAAAGTATATAATAAATCGTCATTGCCATTGAAATATTATTTTATGTTCTCTATCGCTTGCTTCACATTTGCATAGGTCATAATCGACGAAAAATCGATTCCCCCACTAATCGCTTTTGTAGCTAAATCAGGGCGAATGCCTGTAAAAAAAACATTTATTCCTAACAAACGAAGAACATCATATACTCTAAATAAATTATGTGCAACGTCTGTATCAATCGTCACGATGCCAGAAAAATCAAGAATAAGAAACTCAACCTTTAACCGGGGGATACCTGGCAAAACATTATTCAAAATATGTTCAACTCTGTATGAATCAACGGTCCCAATCAATGGCAGAATCGCAATTCCATCTTGAATGGGCACAATGGGAGCCGATAATTCATTAATCGCTCTTTGTTTTTCATTAATTTCTCTTTCTCTTTTATCAAGAAGACTATCTGTTTGTCGTTCAAAGGCAAGTATGGTTTCTGTAACGCTGACGTCGAGCATATGGTTGACCGTTTTATTTAGCGTGACCGTATCCTCTGTAGAAAGTCCATGTTCTATAGAGATTTTCGTGATTTGTTCTATAAAGCCTAATCTAATAGCAGGATAGCGTCCTATCATGCTTGAAATTCTTCCCTTTAGCGCTGCCTGGCGCTCTCCATTTTTTTTGCTCATTTCGATAAACCCATGCGGCACTTTATTCTCATTTAATGTAATAGACTCAGCCAGCAACTCTATAAACTCCGTGTAAACACCGTTATAATACGTTAGCTCTTCTTTAGGGAGTTCAATCTCAAGTCTTTTCAGAATATCATCAACGATTTTAATAGCTAATAATTCGGAATTATCAGTAAGATATTTCGCAACAGTTGAAATTGCGGTCATTATTCTTCACGTCCTTATCTATATATTGCTTAATTATATCCTTAAATTCAGAAATTGGATATGTTTGTTGGACAACATTTATATGCTGTAGCAAATCCGTTGATTTGTTGTAGTAAAGGGTTCTTCTAAGTAGTTCTTTGTATAAAAAATAGGGATAAATCGTTTATAAAGATTTATCCCTAAAGATATAATGCACGATACCATATTCTAAGATAGTGTATTCCTTCTAGGAATAATGTTTACTTATACCCCCTCTTTTTAGTTAAAGTTCATTTAATAAAAGAGAAACGAACAAGCCAAGAGCAGCCATGAAGCCGACGACCGGGCCGCCTTCTTGAAATGCTTCCGGCATCATCGTCGATCCGACCATCGCGATAATTCCGCCGCCCGCAAAAGCAGCGATCGCAGCCATGACGGCCTCACTCGCACTGCCGAGGAAAACGTAGCCGCCCCATGCACTTAATGCCGAGGTGACAAGCACCGTCAGCCATAAAAGAAAAATCTTTTTTTTGGAATAACCGCTCTTCAAGAGACCAGTTGTACCCGAAAGCCCTTCCGGCACATTGCTGATAAAAATCGCGATCACAAGCAATAAACTAACGCCTTTCCCGGCTAATAAACTGGCACCGATCATAATCGATTCCGGAATCGCATCCATAACAGTCCCGATGAAAATGGCCAGGCCTGATCCTTGATCCGAGGCCTGGACATGCGACCGTTTTCGCTTTTTCGCCCCTTTTTGCGCGATCACAATGTCTAATAGCGTAAATACGAGCGCGCCTGCTAAAAAGCCGGCACCGGTCGCTAAAAACCCGCCATTTTCCGCTGATTCACTGAGCAGTTCAAATGACGCCGCCCCGATCAGGACGCCGGTTCCAAACGCCATAATATACCCGATCAGGCGCTTTTGAATCGGCACAAACAGGGCAGTCAGTGCGCCAATTAAAACGGCTGATCCTGACACACCACCCCACATCAATGCATGCCACATGTGCAATCCCCCTTTTCTGTCCTCTTTATCCTTCCCTTGTTTTTCATATTAAAAACGTGTTTTAATTTGAATTTTGCACATTGTTATAGAGGTAAAAAAAGAGCCTGCCAAAAATGGCAGAACTCGTTTTTTTACTGTTGAAGCGCCCGGTTTAATAGAGCCGCAAATTCTTGCCGTATTACCGGCTGGTCCGGCCTGAACGTATTGTTCGTGTATCCCTTTGAAATGTTCGCCGCCACAACCTGTTTAATCGCCTCGTACGCTTTCATTTTATCGTGAACGTCAATAAAGGAAATCGGTGCCGTTTTTGTTAAATCAAACGCATTGGCCAGGATGATCGCCATTTGCGCCCGTGTTACCGGACGATTTTCATAAAAATGACCGTCCGTGTATCCGCTCATAATGCCATGTTTTTCAATCGCTACGGTTACATCCATCCCGTCATAAGGCAATTCGAGTGCCCGAAGCATCATAATAGCCGCTTGTCTGCGCGTAACATTTTCATCAGGACGAAACGAATTGTCATCAAAACCGTTTATAATGCCCTGGCTGGTCAATGCCATAATATCGTTATAAAACCCATATCCCGCCGGTACATCTGAAAAAGACAATGCTGGCTTGTCCGTTTTTTCAATATACGCCGAAGAAATAAAGCCTGATTCCCCGGAGGCTGTTTTCACCGGATACCAGACAAATTGCCGGGTGCTGGCAGAGTTTTGGTCATATTGAAACGAGCCTGTTACCGTGAGGACGGTATTTTCGGGAATAGAAGTAATAATATCCGTGCTTGTTCCCCCTGGGACTTTGCGTAATTTCGGGATGTCTTTCAGGCTGCCTTTAGTGATGACCCGGTCGCCGGCCTTCAACTGATACACGGTTTTGTGTGTTTTTTCCGTCAGTGAATACCTCATTTTGTTAAAAACAATATTTTCGTCTGAATCCGGGCTATATTGAAAGTCTTCTGCTTGAAATGGAAATGCTGTCAGATTTGTATCTTTTAAATAGCTTTCCGCTTCGATTTTGGCAAAAACCTGTTCCTGGTAAGCGCCCGTATTCACTTGTCCTGTCTCTTTTTTAATCGGACTGTTTACTGGTTTTAACCCGTTATACGCCATCACCGGGAAATACCAGTTTTCAATGACGTCACCATCCGCCCCCGCAATTTTCGGCACGTTCCGGTCGTACATCTTATCTAAAACCTTGACGCCCGATTCAATATTGTAAATAAGATCCGTTTTCAATAGATTTGGGTCAAATTGTGATTGATTGGTCAGCTGCATAAGGCCAATCCCGCCGTCCGCCGATACAATCGCATTCCCATTTTGATCGAAATGCTTCCAATCACCATTTTCTTGCGTGATGACCGCTTTGACTACTTCTGGCGGGATTTCCTGTTCAAGTGCTTCTTCCGTCACCAAGCAATTTACATGCTGATAAGACGGATTCACACCCGGCTGTACATCCCCGTAAGCCGAACATGCCGATGAAGCAGCTGACGCTTGTCCACTAAACGACAAACCTGCTGCAAGCACCGACAGAAGCCCGACGGTTTGAACTGATTTTTTCATTTCTTCATTCCTCTCTTTTTTCTTTACTTTACCATATTAGGAGATAAAATACTAAGCAATGCTTTTTAGTTTCATAGAAATAAGAACAGGAAAAAGCGGCCCGCCCTAATGAGCGAACCGCTTTTTTCTTATTCACCTGTTTCTTTATTCGATGTGCGAAGCGGAATTTCCCGCAAGAAAAACACTAAAATAAACGCGATCAGAAGGAGTGCATCTCCTGACAAAAAGACCGTCGTCAGCGCATCACTTAGTGAATCCCGGAGTGTCTCAATCATGCCGGCCACGACTGGCTGAATATCAGCCGGCAGCTCTTGCTGAAGCTGTTCAAGTCTTGGCTGATCCAAAAGCATTTCCGGATTTTGAAACGCCGAGAGTTTTTGAGCCGCAGCCGGATCGATCGTCGACGCATCGATGCTGCCGGCCGCCTGCTCCATATTGTGTTTTAAGCTTGTCTGCATAATCGTTCCCATGACCGCGATACCGATTGTGCCGCCAAGGTTCCGGAACAATTGCGAGGATGCCGTCGCGACACCAAGCTCTTTTGGGCTGACCGCATTTTGAACGGTCAAGGAAAAGATCGGCATACCGAGACCGAGTCCAAGACCAAACACGACCATTGCTACAACAGCTACCGGGATGCTGTCCATATACGCCATAATTAAAAGTCCGGCAACCATAAATGGCAATCCTAACAGCGCAAATCGTTTATATTTGCCCGTTGCGGAAATTTTCCGGCCGGTAATGGCACTCACAATGACCATCGTAATGGACATCGGCATCGTCACATACCCGGAATACGTCGGCGAAATGCCTTCCACACCCTGCACGAAAAATGGCAGGTAAATGAGTGCGCCCATCATGCCGGCATTCATAATAAAGCCGATCGTATTGGAAATCACGACAATGTCATTTTTAAAAAGCGAAAGCGGCAGTACCGGGCTGGACGCTTTTTTCTCCGCCACAATAAACAAACCAAGAAATAGAGCGGAGGCAATAAACAAGCCGATAATTTGCACAGAACCCCACTCATACTCGGTTCCTCCCCATGAAAAGCCGAGCAGAAGCGCAATAATCATCAAGCTTAAAAACAGGGAGCCAAGATAATCAATTTTCTCATCTGTTTTCCGCTCCGTTTTTGGAAAAAGCGCAATGATCATGACGAGGGCAACGATCCCAATTGGAAGGAAAATCCAAAATAGCCAGTGCCAGTCCATATGATCGACAAGCCAGCCGCCGAGCGTTGGGCCGAGCACACTTGAAAAACCGAACACGGCCATCATCAGGCCGGTCCATTTGCCTCGCTCACGCGGTGAAAACAAATCCCCTACCGCCGTAAACGCGCTCGACATAATAATACCGGCCCCCACACCTTGAATACCGCGGTACGTAATCAATTGAAAAATATCATTCGACAAGCCGCTCAGGAAAGCCCCGATCATAAAAATGACAACACCCGCTAACAAAAACGGCTTCCGCCCATACATATCGGATAACTTTCCTACGAGAACGGTCGCAATCGTTGACGTGAGCATGTAAATCGTAATGACCCACGAATAGTGATCCATCCCGCCGAGTATCGCGATAATACGCGGCATGGCCGTACTGACAATCGTTTGATTAATCGCCGCAAAAAACATGGCCATCATAACAGCGGCCATAACGGTTACTTTTCGTTTTTGTGATAATTCTTCCATTCTATCATTCCCCGCTTATCATTTTTTCCAAAAGTTTGACAGACTGCTCGGCTTCTTCCGGTGTTAATTTCGTTAAATATGTTTCAATTTTCCGGTTTTGTTTCTCACGCGCGCGCTGCAATACCCCTCTTCCGTCTTCCGTCACTTCTGCCCATACAGCACGCCGGTCTGCATCGTCCCGCGTTCGGTTCACAAATCCTGACTTCTCCAAACGATCGATCATGACTGTGATCGCACTTGGCTTCACATCGAGCCGTTCCGCCAGCTGCGTCAGCTTGCACTTCCCTTTTTCTTCAATAAAATGAAGCATGTACAGCTGCGGGCCCGTTACCGGCTCTTCCAGCTCTAAATGGGAAGAAGCAATTCCGCGCTTCAGCACTTGAAACGCCAGTTGAAATCGTTCTGGTAATGAATTCACCTCATCTATTCCTTTCATTATTTAATAGTTAAACAATATAAAAATTTAATGTATTTAAATATTAGCCCCATTAAATATATTTGTCAATTTTATTTTCAACGCAAAAAAAGCGGGCCTGCATCTAAAGCCAGACCGCTTTCCTTTATTCAACGAATCAATTTTTTTGTAAAAGAAGTGTGATTGGTAAAATAACCGTTGACGCCAAGCTTCTCAACCCGCTTCTGTTCCGCCTTTTCCTTTTTTGGCTCATTGAAAAAAACATGAACGTCTTTTCCAAGGCTTTGAAGAATCGTGACGCTTTGCTGCGTTGCATCGGTCGATTCAATTCCAATGTTGTCATAAAGCGGCAAGGAGGCCTGCACGATGTTTTCTTTTCCTTTGCCAAATAACCGTGTCAGCGGCACACTGGGTGCCAGCTTTTTCACTTGACGAAGGCTTTTTTGAGAAAATGACTGAATGGTGACCTTTTTTTGCTCAATCAGGCTGTATTCGTTCAACAAATCGATCAGCGGCCGCTCCATTACAGCTTCCCCGTCAACAAGCCGCGTCTCAATATAATAATGCTCGGTTCCCCCGAATGTATCAAAAAGATCGCGCAGCCGGGGAATCATCTCTTCACGTCCGCCGTTACCGACTGTCGGATAGGCAGACAGTTCATCGAATGTGAATGCCGCTACCGATCCGCTTCCGTCCGTCGTCCGGTCAATGGTTTCGTCATGCATGACGACAAGTACCCCGTCCGATGTCATCCGCAAATCGATTTCAAGCGCGTCGACGCCCTCACTCGAGGCAATCTTATACGCAGTGAGTGTACTCTCATTAAATTGATCACTGGCTCCGCGGTGAGCAAAAAGCTTTGGCGGTTCATTATTCACCGGATTTTGGCAACCAGCCAGGAAAACAAGACAGAGCAGAAGCGCCTTAAACAGCAGCTGTTTGTTCATCTCTAATCGTTAATGCCCGTTCCGGAAAATCTGTAATGACTGCCTCTACGCCCGCTTTCACAAGTTTCGTGATTTCACCAGGATCGTTGACTGTCCAAATCCGCAGCTGGCCCGCCCATTCGTGAAAATACGTTTCGTTTGAAAAAAACGCGTCTTTTGACAAATGCAAAGACTCAAAACCGAATGTTTTCATATAATCATCCGGCCGGGACACAGGCTCGTTTAGCAGCCAGGCGGTCTGTGCGGATCCATCCCGTTCCTTCAACCGAATAAGCGTAGGCAAATGAAAAGATGAATACACAATTTTGCGGCCGCCTCCATATTTCTTTACGGTTTCTAGCACGCGTTCTTCAATGCCTTCATACGGCACAGCATACGTTTTCAGTTCAATATTCAGCTCCAGGTCATAAGGGGCTATTAAATCGAGTACGTTTTGCAAAGTCGGAACACGCTCGAAGTTCCACGCTTCTTCATATTCTTGAAGACCTGAAAACCGGATGCCGGTGCTATACTTGTTTATTTCTTCGAGTGACGCCTCGTAAATGAACCCTTCTGCATTTGTCGTCCGGTCCAATGTTTCATCGTGAATGACGACCAATTCACCATCTTTCGTCATATGTATGTCGATTTCAAGCCCGTCAACGCCCAGCTCGATCGCCCGCTTAAAACCAAGCAGCGTATTTTCCGGAAGCGTGCCTTTACAGCCGCGATGTCCGTATATACTCGTTTTCATTGAGTCTTCATTCCTTTCTCCTTCTATTAGATAAAAAGAGGAGAATAAAGCCGGAGCTTTATTCTCTTCTTTTTCTTACTTTCCGCGGGCTGCATTTGCCTGCTTAATCGCCGCATTAACCTGCTCAACCGCTGTATTAAATGCCTCGTCCACATCGCCGCCGTTATAAACGGTTTCTAGCGCTGTTTCGATGATTTTCCGTTCTTCCGGAATCATATCCATGATGGCACCTTGCGTTTCATAAGAGGGCTTTGTTGCCTGCAGCTGTTCAATCGCCGTTTTCAGCTGTGGCATTTTTGCGTGGGCATCCTTCACCACTTGTTCGTCATACGCTGCCGGATTGATCGCAAAGTAGCCCGTGCCGACATGCCATTTCGCCTGCGCTTCCGGTGTTTGTACATATTTCATGAAATCCCATGCTGCCTGCTGTTCTTCTTCCGACTTGCCGCTTGACATCCAAAGGCTTGCCCCGCCGATGACCACGCCTTGGCGTTCTTCCGCTTCCGGATGTGGGATGAATGCGACGCCTACTTCAAATGGAGCGTTGTCAATAACATCACGCGATGAAGCCGACGACTGCAGGAACATTGCTGCATCGCCTGCTAAAAAGCCTGCGATCATGTTGTCGCCGTTCGTACCATAGTTTGCAAACGTGCCGGCGTCCATCATCCGTTTCACCCATTCAAACGTCGACTTTCCTTTTTCATTATCAAATGCCACTTCTGTCGGCGTATCAGACCGGCCATTGTCATTGTTCATCAGCAAGCCGCCTTGGTTGGCCAGGAGCTCCTCGTAAAGCCAGCCGTATGCCTGAAGCGCAAATCCTTTCATTTCTGGGTTGGATTCAGTAATGGCTTTTGCCGCTGCTTCTACTTCTTCGTATGTTTCAGGCGGTGCTTCAGGATCTAAGCCGGCCGCTTTAAATGCGTCCTTATTGTAGTACATAACCGGTGTGGACGAGTTGAAGGGCATGGAATAAAACTGATCATCAATTTTGTAGTAGTTACTAATGTTTTCTTCCAAAATACTCATGTCATACTTTTCTTCATCAATAAATTTTTGAATCGGTTCAATATTGCCGCTGTTGATCATCGACATCGAGCCAATTTCCTGTACTTGAATAACCGTCGGTGCCTGATCCGTTCCCGCTACACTATGGAACTTTGGAAGTGATTCCTCGTATGTACCCTGAAATTCTGCGTTTACCTGCACGTCATCCTGCGAGGCATTATAATCCGCCACCGTTTCATTAAGCGCTTCTTGCGCCTGGCCGCCCATTGCATGCCAAAATGTCACGATCGTTTTGCCATCTTCGGTCTTCGGTGCTGTGCCGCTTTCCGCTTCTGTACCATTGGAACTGCATCCTGCCGCAAACAAAGAAAGACCCAGTATTCCATACGCAAGCTGTTTCTTCATGTCCATACACGCTCTTTTCCATTTAATTTTTTATTTTAAAGCCCCTTCTGTTAATCCTTTTTGCAATTTCTTTTGCCCTAAAAATAACAGAATTAAGGTCGGGAGCACGACGATGATGCCGCCAGCCATAATAACACCCCATTCATTCAGCTGCTCCTGTGACTGCAGCTGCTTTAGCCCGATTTGCACGGTGCGGACCGAATCATCCGTTGTGGCAAGAAGCGGCCACAAATACATGTTCCACGCACTTAAAAAGCCATACACTCCAAGCGTGACCAGGCTCGTTTTGGCGACTGGCAGCACAACGGTCAAATAAAATTTCAAGTCGCCCATTCCTGCAATTTCGCTTGCTTCTTTCAGTTCTTTTGGAATTTGCTTAAAGGTTTGCCGCAATAAAAACGTACCGAATGCCATTGCAAAAAACGGCAGCGACAACCCTGTATACGTATTTAGAAGATTCATATCCCGAATCGTCTGGAAATTTGGAATGATCGACGCCTCAAACGGAATCATCATCGTGGCAATAAACAAGAAAAAAAGCGCATCCCGTCCTTTAAATTCCAAAAACACAAACGCATACGCTGCCAGGCTCGACAGGAGAAGCTGGCCGGCCATAATCAACAGCGACACAATCAAGCTGTTTGTTAAATAGCTTAATAATGGAAATCGCTCAAACGCCTGCCGGTAATGATCCAGTGTCAGCGAATCAGGAATAATCGTCCCCGTTAAAATTTGCTCGCTTGGCATAAAGCTCATCACCAGCGCCATAATAGCCGGCGCGAAAATGAAAAATGCCGATACACTTAGGAGCAAATACAGCACCACTTTTTTATACAACGGCATGATCATTGATAATGGACCTTCCTTTCTCCCAGCTTAAATTGCAGAAGTGTCAGCCCTAAAATGATGGCAAACAGGATCACCGCCTGCGCACTCGCTGTGCCGTACTGGTAATTGACGAACGCATCCCGGTAAATGGAATAGACGATAACATTTGTTTCATTTTGCGGGCCGCCTCTTGTCAGCATATCCACCTGGCCAAATGTTTGAAAGGCGTTAATAAGCGTGACCGTTACGACGAAAAACAGCGTCGGCGACAGCATGGGCACAGTAATGCGGCGCAGCTTGTAAAAATAGCCTGCTCCGTCAATGTCCGCACTTTCATACAAATACGAGTCGATCGACTGAAGACCGCCGAGCAAAATTAAAAACGTAAAGCCGATGTTCATCCAAATGGTCGAGAGGGAGACCGACAGAAGTGCCCATTTTGGATCCGTCAGCCAGCCGATCGCTTCCATGCCGAAAATGGATAAAAACTGATTCAGCCAGCCCATCGTCGGGTGGAACAAAAACATCCAAAATACCGAGGCCGCCGCAACAGAAATGCCCATCGTCGATGAGAAAATTGTCCGAAATACCCCAATGCCCCGCAGCTTTTCATTGGCGATGACCGCCAGAAACAAGCTGATGACAATGGTCCCCGGCACTGTGTACAGCACGAATAAAAACGTTGTCTTCAAACTGTTTAAAAAAAGCGGCGCTGAAAAGATTTGGATGAAATTATCCATCCCGACAAAAACGGTCGGCGCCCCGCTTGCGTTTGTGAGGAAAAAGCTTAAATAGACCGTCCTGATCATCGGATAAAATAAAAAGATGGAGAAAAACACGATCGACGGCAGCAAAAACAGCATACCTTTTAGAACATTTTTAGTTCGCCGCTTTCTTTTCTCCTTTTCTATTAAATCCGCTGCATCTGATTGAACCGAAACGGCTGCCCCGTTCATATAGCCACTCCTTCTTTTTGTTTCTGTGAAGAAGCTGCTTTCATCAACTCCCCTGTTTCCGCATCAAAAAAGGAGATATTTTTCACAGATAGTCCAACAGGCACACGGTCCCCCACATGGACAATTTGCTGGCCGAGCCACTTGGCCGTCCAAAACTCCCGTCCGACTTCAAACGTCACCATTGTTTCATTGCCAAGATGTTCGACACTGATCACGTCGAGCACATGTGTTTTTTCATCTGACGTTACCTGGGAAAGATGTTCTGCTCGAATGCCCGCGATCATTTTTCGGTTTTTGGGCAAATCAACCACATCCGCGGCTTCAACAGGGATCGACAGGCTGTCTTCAACCACCAACTGCTGGCCTTTCACGACAGCACGGCCCATGTTCATCTTTGGCGACCCGATAAATGACGCAACAAAGACGTTAGCCGGCTCATTGTACAGCGCAATCGGCTCCCCGACCTGCTGCACCTTCCCGTCATTTAATACCATAATCCGGTCGCCCATTGTCATCGCCTCAACCTGATCATGTGTCACGTACACCATTGTCAAACCCAGCTTTTTTTGCAGCCGGCGGATTTCCATGCGCATGTGCGCCCGAAGTTTCGCATCCAAGTTCGACAGCGGCTCGTCCATCAGGCAAAGCGGCGCTTCACTGACTACCGACCGTGCAAGAGCAACACGCTGACGCTGACCTCCTGACAACTGCCTTGGCTTTCGTTTCAATAGCTCCGTCAGTCCCATCATCTCCGCTGTTTCGTGAAGCCGCTTTTTCTGTTCTTTTTTGTCCATCTTTTTCGCGTTCAAGCCAAACAAAATGTTTTGTTCCACTGTCAGATGCGGGTAAAGGGCGTAATTTTGAAAGACCATTGATAAATGGCGGTCTTTTGGCGGCAAGTGATTGACGACCTGCCCGTTCATATGTAATGTGCCGCTGGTAATCTCTTCTAATCCGGCAATCATGCGAAGCAGCGTGCTTTTACCGGAACCGGATGGACCAACCAGGACGAAAAATTCACCTTTTTCAATGGAAACATCAATTTCATTCAGTACACTTCGCTGCTTATCGTACGACTTTGACACATTCAAAAGCTCAATATGGCTCATTCCAATTTCCTCCTTTGCACAAGCATCATTTAAACACGAAACAGTCGTAAAAAATCATTTTTTACAAAATTAACAGAAAACTTTAACGTTTTGTTTATAAAATATTACAACCCGTAAAGAACAACAAAAGATTCACTTAATTTACTTATAAAGGAATTTATACGAATATTTAGTCCCGAAAAATGATATTCGCATCGTGAATAAGCACCTAATTATTCCATGTTTTTTTTACAAGCAGCTATACACTTCTTAACATCCTATTAATAAAATTGCCGTCCATTTCACGCAAAAAAACCAGCTGCATCCACAGCTGGTTTGAGACTGTCAACATTCGTTTTTTAAAAATTTCCATTGTCGAAAAAAGGCAGATATCTTTCAGAGAAGCAGGCTCGTTTTTTACCTGGAGCCGATAGGTGAAACCTCCCGGACTTCGCTTTCCGCGGGCAGTGCGGGAGCTTCCTTGGCTACGCCTGTGGGATCTCCCGACTCACTATACTTCTCGCAGGAGTCTTCATCCGTGCGGCTTCACCAACTGTTTTAGAAAAGCAGCGAGAAGAAGCAAGTCCTGATAGGCTGTATGTATGAACAAACGCCAGAAACAATGACGGCATACTCTTGCGCCATTGTCGCTGTTGAAAAAGATGGATCTGCCAGACATTGCTGTTTCGTTTAAAAGCACAAGCGGCGGGGGCGCGGCGAAGACTCCTATGGGACTGGCAGGGCAGCTGAGATCGGATCTGCCGCAAAGCGGCGGAGACGAGCTCAGCGCCTGCTCCATGGAAAGCGAAGCCGCGCCCCCGCCGCCTTATCGGCTCCCGTCAAAACAGCTCTCATGTGAAGAAACAAAAGGAAATTCATTAAAGATTTTATTTGTCTACAGTCTGAAACCAGCTGCATCCACAGCTGGTTTTCCTATTTGCTATTTTAAAGGAAACGGCCAAATGCCGATTTTAAATATGCATCAAATGCTTTTTCTTCCCCGAGCTGCCAATATAAGCTGTCCGGATACGCCGCCTTATCCGCATAAATATTGTCGACAATGTCCGGCTCCTCATCGGTCGTTTTTCCGCACGTCACTTGAATAAATGGCTCTGTTTCATCAAAGACAACATCAAAGCGGAGAAACCGGTCTTCAATCCGGAGCGCAGCGGCATTTTCTGCCGCTTCAAAGACAACATCCAGACCAACTGACGCATACTTTTCCAATTCGTTGTCGAATACCTCTAATTTTCCATAAAAATTCAAAAATAAATCCGTTAAAAATAATTCATCTTTAAAACGATCATCGAATAGTGTAAATAATTGATCTTTAAATGCCATAGAATCTGCCTCCTTATTATTCGAATATTCATATTTTAAAGTATAGAACACTTTTCCTAGGAAGAAAACGATTGTTTGTCAAACATGACGAAAATGTACAGTTATTTTTGTTGAAACTGATATACATCTTCATTGATTTCTGATGCCTCATTCGACAAATTTTTAGTAGGATAAAATTAACCGTTTACAAAAAAAGGAGCAGGTGTCATGAAAAATATTTTTGGGTCTTCGTCACTGCTCGATGTTTATCAATCTTTGTTTGAACAAGATGACGAAATTTCATTCGCGATGGATATAAAAGGGAAAATTCAGCTTATGAATAAAGCAGCCGCACAGATTTTAGGCTACACATCAGCTGAATTTTTTCATATGGATTATAAAGAAGTCATTCCAAAAGAACATATAGCGGCTGTGCAGGCCCATTTTCGCCATGTATTTAAAGGAAACAAATCGTCGTTCCGGATGACCTTTCGAAATAAAGAAGGGGATATCATCCATTTATCGGTCAATGCTGTGCCTATTTACAGCGAAGGCCGCATCCACGGGGCAATCGGAATCGGGCGGGTGCGGACGGAGGAACAATATACGAGCGAGCTGTTAAACGGTCAGAATGCCATCTTGCAGATGATTGCCAAAGGAGCGCCCTTTCGTGATGTTCTTCGCCAAATTGTCGAGACAATGGAGCACATTTCTCCGGGACATCCGTGCTCGATTTTGCTACTTGACGATGAAAAGAAACATCTTTTTCACGGTGCTGCTCCCCATTTGCCTGACGAGTATATTTCATTTATAAACGGTTTAGCCATCGGAGAGAATCAGGGCTCGTGCGGAACCGCAGCTTTTTTGAAAAAACCGGTGATCGTGACGGACATCGAAAATGACCCGCGCTGCGTGCAACATAAAGACATCGCATTAAAGTACGATTTGAAAGCATGCTGGTCCACCCCGATTTTTGACGATGACCAGCAAGTCATCGGAACGTTCGCGATGTATTACGATCGCATTGCGGCACCGACAAAAGCTGACAAACAGATAATTCAGGAAGCAACGGATTTAACGAGCATCGCCATTCAGCATTATAAAGCAAAAGAACAAATTCAAAAACTGGCGTATCACGACCATTTAACCGGCCTGCCAAACCGCCGGCATTTCCGCCAGACGCTCGAAAACGCGATCGCTCTTTACCCGGATCACACACACGCTCTTTTCTTTCTTGATTTGGACCGCTTTAAATTTGTAAATGATTCCTTCGGCCATAAGACGGGAGATGAACTGCTCACGATGATCGTCGACCGGATTCAATCGTGTCTCGGCGAACATACGCTTTTTTCCCGTGAAGGCGGCGATGAATTTACGATTTGGGTTGGACAGACGAGCAGCAAAGCGGCTGCTGAAATAGCAGAATCCATCCTCGCCACTTTCCGTGAGCCTTTTTCATTGCATGAAAATGACTTGTTTATGACCGCAAGCATTGGCATCAGCTTATACCCGCAGGACGGCCTGCAAGAACAAGAACTGTTTCGAAAAGCAGACATTGCCATGTACGAGGCGAAAAAGCATGGACGGAATACCTTTCAGTTTTACACGAATTTGCTGGACCGCCAGTCACTGAAAAAGCTGAAAATGGAAAGCGAGCTCCGGTCAGCCATTGCACGAAACGAATTAACACTTGTCTATCAGCCGATTCAACATTTATGCACGGGACAGGTTCATGGGGCAGAAGCGCTGATTCGCTGGAACAGCCGTCTCTTCGGTTTCGTATCCCCCATCGAATTTATTCCTCTTGCAGAAGAAACAGATCTTATTATCCCGATCGGTGAATGGGTGATTCAGACGGCCTGCCAGCAATTTAAAACGTGGCAGGAGCAAGGGCTGATCCTTACATTTATGTCAGTCAATTTATCCATTTCCCAGTTTTATCAGCCAAACCTCGCTGGAACGATTGAGACGATTTTAAAAGAAACGGGCGTTGAGCCTTCTCAACTAACATGTGAAATAACCGAAAGCATGACAATGGATACCGACAATGCCGCAGCTGTTTTGCGGCGATTAAAAGACATTGGCGTGTTTATCTCGATCGACGACTTTGGCACCGGCTACAGCTCGCTCAGCTATTTGCAAAAACTGCCGCTTGATACATTAAAAATAGACCAGTCATTTGTTCGTGACATTGCAGTGAATGAAAGTTCCGAAAAAATTGCCACCACGATCATTTTAATGGCTCATCACCTCGGTCTCCACGTTGTCGCAGAAGGCGTTGAAACGGAGGAACAGCTCGCCATTTTAAAAGAATACCAATGTGATGCCGCTCAAGGGTATTTACTCGGAAGACCGGTGCCGCCTGATGAATTTTTTGACCAAACAACCCATATCAGCTCTTGATAAGATGAAAGTACAAAGCAGCCTGCTGAATTAGCTGGCTGCTTCTTCCTTCCCTATTCGTTACAGATTTAGTCACTTTCCGAAGCGCAAGCCGGGCACACCTTCACCTTTAATGATAAATGGGCAGCAAATGCCTCTTCCTAGCGTTCCCGTAAATATACGCCCCAGCCTGCACATTCTGTTACCTTTGCTTTTTTATGCTGTAGCTGTGCAATCAGATTCACTATTTTCCTTCTGCACACAAAAAATCAGGGCTGCTCCATCTCAAACACCTGTTGCACGTCTTTATCGCCGCGCCCGGACAAATTGACAATGACGACCTGGTCTTTTTCCATGTCCGGCGCCATCTTCATCACGAGCGCCACCGCGTGCGCACTTTCTAGGGCCGGAATAATGCCTTCAATACGGGACAGCTCCTTAAACGCTTGGAGCACTTCCTCATTTGTGATGGTGTAATACTCGGCACGGCCGCTTTCTTTCAAGTAGCTATGCTCAGGCCCGATCCCTGGATAATCAAGACCCGCCGCAATGGAATACGTCGGCTGCGGATTTCCTTGTGCGTCGAGCAATACGTAACATTTAAAGCCGTGAAGCACAGCAGGCACGCCTTTTGTGAGCGATGCCGCTTCAGACGGCTCAGCGCCGATCAGCCGCACGGACGGTTCATCAATATAATGGGCAAACGACCCGATCGCATTACTCCCGCCGCCGACACATGCCATCACCGCATCCGGCAGGCGCCCTTCCTTCTCTAAAATCTGCCGCTTCGATTCTTCGCTGATGATCGAGTGAAAGTGCTTCACCATCGTCGGATATGGATGCGGGCCGACAGCCGAACCAAGTAAATAAAACGTATTTTTATAATTCGCGACATAATCATTGAGTGCCGCATCTACTGCATCCTTCAGACGGCCCTGTCCGTCCTCTACACCGATTACCCTCGCGCCCAATAGCTCCATCCGGAACACATTTAACTGTTGGCGGCGCATATCTTCCGCTCCCATGTAAATGATGCACTCCATCCCGAACATCGCACACGCTGTTGCCGTCGCCACCCCGTGCTGGCCCGCACCTGTTTCCGCAATGATCCGGTGCGCATTCATCCGCTTTGCCAGCAAAATCTGCCCGAGCGCATTATTAATTTTGTGCGATCCTGTATGATTCAAGTCTTCCCGTTTCAAGTAAATCTTGGCCCCGCCTAATCTTTCTGTCAGCCGTTCGGCGTATGTAAGTGGATTTTCCCGGCCAATGTATTCTTTTAAAAAATAACGAAACTCCTCGTTAAATTCCGGCTCATCTTTGTACTTTTCAAACTGCTCACCCAAATAATCCAATGCTTCCTTTAGCTCAGGAGGAACAAAACTCCCGCCAAACTGGCCAAAAAACCCTGCCTCTGTCATCTCTTACACATCCAGTCTTTGATTTTTCTGACAACATAAGTTCACTATACCGAATCGCTTTTTTAATCGTCAAATTCAAAGGAATATATTCATTTTAATGAGTGTTCCCGCTTCCCCAAAAAGAACAGTTGAAACAGTGCGAGAAAAAATATTGGGTATATTCCATGAGTGGAATTTCCTTTCTACGGTTTGCAAGGTTCTATAAAAAAAGACCCCGTCTAAGGGATCATTTTCTAGAAGGTAAATGGTGATTGGCTGAGCCATTTTACATATTCCTCATTCGGAACCGGCTTGCTGATAAAGAATCCTTGAGCAATCTGGCAGCCCAGCTCTTTTAAGATCAGCAAATGCTCCTTTTCTTCCACGCCTTCCGCCACCACCGAGAGCCCAACTGCATTAGCCAGCTGGATAATAGACCGCACGATCATTTGGTCTTTCCCGCTCGTCGGCAGCTCTCGGATAAAAGAACGGTCAATTTTCAAAATGTCCACCGGCAGCACTTTTAAATGGGACAAGGATGAAAAACCAGTGCCAAAATCATCAATCGAGACGCGGACGCCCATTTTTTTCAAGATCGATATCGTTTCAATTGCCACGTCCACATTTTGCACAAGCCCGTTTTCCGTAATTTCTACTTCTAACTGATTCGTCTGAATGCCGGATTCCGCAATCGTCTGTAAAATCGTGCTGACAAGGTCTTTCCGGTATAAATGGTGAGGTGAAATATTGACCGAAACGTGGCTTGGCAGATTTTGCTCCGTCCACTCCCGGCTCTGCCGGCATGCTTCTTTTAACACCCACTTCGTTATTTCATATATTTGCCCGTTTTGTTCAGCGAGCGGAATAAACTGATCCGGACTGATCATTCCTTTTTCAGGATGATTCCACCGAATCAAGGCTTCTGCACCGATGACACGCTCCGTATGCAAATCGATTTTAGGCTGATAAAACAATTGAAATTCATTCCGCTCGATCGCGTGCTGCAAATCCATTTCGAATTCTAAAATCGTATCGGAGCAGCTGCCGATCGACTCATCGAAAAATTGATACATGTTTTTGCCTTCGCTCTTCACATGATCAAGCGCCTGGCCGCTCCTTTTCACAAGCAGCTCTTCCACTTCGCCATTTTGTGGATAAAGCGCAATGCCGATGCTTGCAGTTACTATCAATTCATGGCTGTTTACTTTCCACGGCCGCCGAAACGCTTCCACGATCTTTTCAGCGACCTCTCCGGCTTCTTCAAGTACGGGCAAAGGATGAAGAATGATATAAAAATCATTTCCATCGAGGCGGTATAACGTTCCATGCACCGGAAGACACGAACGGATCCGCGCAGTCATGCTTTTCAGCACCACATCTCCCGCTTCCATGCCGAGCGCTTCATTTACATATTTAAACCGGTCCCCATTCAAGTGAAGCAGGGCGAAGCCCGATTGATTCTCTTTTGCTTCCCCTAAAACAGTCTTTATATCCCTGCTGAAAAGGTGGCGGTTAGCCGCTCCCGTCGTTTGGTCATAAAACGCCAGCCTTTCCAGTTTTTCTTCATCTTTTTTTCGATCCGTAATATTGGTGGCAATCCCGTAAATGCCGACAATTTCATCGTCCACCACAATCGGTGAATTGACGATATGTAAATTTTTCCGCTGTCCCGATCGATCGACAATGTCGGCTTCGTATTCCTGTGTCTTTCCTTTTAAGGCTTTATTGAAATGCACCGTCACCCGCTCCCGGTCCTCAGGGACGACTGAAAAAACAAAAGACGTTTGAAGCATATGTTGTACAGGATACCCGGTTAACTGCTCGAATGCTTTATTGCCGCTTGTAAACTTCCCTTCCAGATCAAACGTATACACAGCGTGCGGATTGTAATCAAACAGCGACTTATACCGCTGCTCACTTTCTTTCAGCCGCTTTTTCGTCTGGAGATTCTCCGGCGCTTCCCGGAATATAGACACAAACGCCATTATTTCCTGACGTTCGTTCCGGACAGGCGTAAACGCAACAGATACGTCGATCAGCTGACCATCTTTCCGGCTGCGTTTCGTCTGCTTCAGCGGAATCATTTTTCCGCTGAGCAGCTGCTCGACATCCAGAACAAATTCCTCCTGCAGCGATTCCGGAATAAAATCCAAATCATCCAGAAACCGTCCCGTCAATTCGGCTTCTTTCCAGCCGAACAGGTCAGTAAATCCTCGATTCGCCTGGATCACTTTTCCTTCAATATCCATAAATAAAATCACATCTGCTTCATTACGTGGAAGAGGATCGAGTAATGCTCCTTGTTTTTTTCGGTAACCAGTTCTCCTTTTTTTCTTCCTGTTCATGTTACCACCTCCAGCAGTAGAAAAATTATTTTTATCTCCTTTTGCTCGTCACCGTTCAAACTTGAATGGCCGGGCAAAACATCGTTCTACTCTCAACCTGTTTCTATTTCTTTTTCCTTATCCGGATTAAGCTATAATGGTTTTACCAATACATATTACCCATAAAAAATAGGAAAAACCCACCAAAAAGAATGGCGGGCGACATTAAAAAGAGAGTGTCCAAAAATCTCTCTTTTTCTCCAATAATCCAATCCTTTTCGGCAGCCCGGCGATCATAGCTTTTTCAAACGTTAGACCCGAGGCTTTGCGTCCTTATCTTTCAATAAGTTTGCTCTTATCGTAGTTTTCATGGTTGATATTGCACGAATGACAAAATAGTTCCTATTACCTAATTATATCCACTTTGTAGTAAAACAGCAAGAAATTCTTCGAAAAAGCTCGTAAAATGTCGACAAATGCCTAAAAAAGTACTGGAAGTCGAATATGGATAAAGGATAAATCTCATTAAAAAAAGGAAGACAGCAAGCAGCCGTTTTCCTTTTTTATCTTATATATGTTCCTGCTTTTTTAAAACTATCACAACTTGTCTTCTCTATCTTAGTTATTCCTCATCATTTTCGGCCAAATACACCATACGCTCTCCAGGCACCATCATTTTGAAACATTGCCCCGGGTAATTTCGATATACATAATCGACAAAATACGCTGGGTTATCGGCATTAAAATGGAAGAGATCGTAATGAATTGGGATGACTAAATCAACTTGAAGCAGATGCGCCAAATCAGCGGCTTCCCGGAATCCCATGTTTCCGACAATCCCTTTATCAAGCCGCATGAAGTCCCCTCCATTAATCGGCATAAAGGCAGCATCAATCGAAAACGTCCGCAGCGTTTCAATCAACTCCCGGTGCAAAATGGTATCTCCTGCATGGTAAAACGTTACACCGTTTGACTGTACCACATACCCGAGATACGCATGATCCCCGTTTTCATCGACCAAATACTCTTCGTGTTTGCAGGCAATAGGCATAATGTCCATTCCTGCTTCATTGAGCGGCACCCCCGCCCTTGCCGGAATAATCCGCTTTTCGGCGATGCCTAACTCACGCAAGATCGAAACAGCAGGCGCGGGACAAATAAACCGGACATCCGGTGAAGCGCTGTCAATTCCCTTCACCGAAACCGGATCGAGATGATCCAAATGATCATGCGTAATGAATACATAGCCCGCATTCGCCACCTGCACCGGTTCAAGCGGCGGTTCAAACTGTCTCGGCCAGCTTCCGGGAAGACCCGCCAATCCGCTCGTATTCACGTAATCGGACAAATACGGGTCAAAATAACAAATGACCTCATCCGTTTTTACAGCTACACCTGCTTGTCCAAGATGCCAAACAACGATTCCATCCTGCGGGACACATGTTTTATCCATCTGGCGAATAAGGCTTTTTCCGGAACGATGTACTCTTTTTGTTTTATTCATCGATTTTTGCTCCTTTAAAATTGTCAAATACCATTAGTAATGCCACCTAAATGATAACGCTTTCTAGAATGTAAGTATGTAAAAAACTATTCTTTTTATCTTGTTACTTCATATTTAACGTTAATTATTTGCTTTGTCAATGTTGCTGAAGCAGCGAGCGACACTCATTCACAGCTTGAGAGAGCAGAAAATGACGAAATGGGTTTAGGTGAAAATAACTACATTCACTATGGCGATTAGAAAATGGGCAAAAAAAATTCAATTGCAAATCAGCCTTTTTCGAGCAAAGCCATATTGTCTTTCATAAAGCCAATAAAAAAGAATACCTGAACGCCGGTATTCTTGCTATTTCTTCACATCCACCACGCCGTCAAGCGCTGGAAACGACTCGCATTCCGCAATCATCTCCCGCATCGTCACTGCCCGTCCGCTGCGCTCCACTACATAATCCAGGCTGTTTGTTCTCGCGTGTTTTCACTGCCCTAGAGAGCTGAGCCAGGCAGATCACGGGGCAGAAGAAATCTTTCGCCATCGCTTTTAAGCTGCGCGAGACCGCCGCAATTTGTGCGGCGGCGTAATCAGCCCCAAATAGTCGATAAACACAACCGGGCGTGCATCTGGATGGCCGATCAACAGCCGCCTGATGGACGAGCGTATATCGGACACCGTTACAGAAGGCTGATCCGCCACATACATGCCGAGATCAATAACTTTCTTAACTATAAATAAAGGCTATGAAAGTACGGTCATTTATGTGAACTTCAACCGGAAGCTTGAACAACATTTAAGGAAGCACCTTGAAGAAGCCAGCTATTCTGTTTGGCCCTCTTTTCTTGCCAGAGAGGAAACAAGTGGCAAAAGCTGCTTGTAAATGCCGACTATTTCCTCCATTTTCATCCTTACGAGACCACTGGAAGAAGGTGCCACGAAGTCCAGCGTGCCCGGAACGACAGAGGCAGATTGGGGACCCCATGGAATCTGTTTCCTGCCGCTGTATTCCTGATAAACCCCTTTGCCGACAAAACAAACAATTTTAGGACGATAACGTTCTATCTTTTTTTGTAATAGAATCCTTCCTTCTTGATATTCTTCCTTTGTGATTTCGTCAGCCGTTTTTGTTGGCCTCGCGACAATATTTGTTAAGCCATACCCTAAGTCTATTAACTCGCTGTCCTCGGTTGCCATAAACTTTCTCGGGGTTAATCCGGCTTCAAAAAGAATTTTCCAAAAACGATTATTCGGATTAGCAAAATGATGCCCCGTTTCCCCAGAGCGGACACTGGGATTAAAACCGACGAAAAGAATATCAAGATTTTCTGTTAAATGATCCTTGATTGGTTTCACTCTTCGGACCTCCTCTCTTATCATCGACTCATTTACTTCCCTATACTGTTCCCCACTTTTCGCTGTCGTAAAAAAAAAGAAACACTAAGCTTTAACGTTATGATGGATTTAGGAACTAAGCTGCTTGTTTTAAATTCATGTTTGCTGTTCTTCTTTTAAACGCAATGAAGGTGTCATAACTGATATCACTTCATATAACGATATTCCCTCAGATTATTCAAAATGGAGATTTCCTGTAATAATTCCTCACCATTATTCGTTTCTCTCACTTTTTTTCTCTCTAGTTCTTCATCTACCAATCTTTTTACTGATAAAACATCCGTTCCGTTATATAAAACCTCTTCTTTTGAATTAAAATGTTTATGGGCGACTAGCTGCATCCCGTAGGAATTGTATAGTAACGTGTATCCAGCTATACCTGTTGTGGATTGATACACTTTGGAAAAACCGCCATCGATGACAATCATCTTCCCATTTGCCTTAATCGGATTTTCTCCATCAATTTCTTTAACGGGTGTATGGCCATTGATAATACGGCCTTGATCAGGATTAAGATCAAATTCGGTTAGGATTTTACGGCAAATTTCCTCATCTTCACGTAAAGAGTAGTATGGATTCTTTCTCTCTCTATGGGTTTCCTTATCCTTAATAAAGTATCTCTCAAAGGTTGTCATTTCTCTTTTCCCAAAGAGTGATGAATATTCTCCTGTCCATAAATACCAGACCATATCGGTCGCAACGTCATCCGTTTCTTCCGGATGTGCAAAGGCATACCGCAGATAATGTTCGAAAATATCAAGCAAATCACGGCCTGCATAATTTTTATTTTCAATCACCATTTTTTCCATATTTCCTTTTTCATCTAAAGGAATGCAGCCATGTATTAATAAGTTCCCATTATATTTCAAATAAAGACTGCCTTTTTTCATCAGAAAATTCATATGTCTGGCTAGTTTTTCTGAATGCTGAACAGAAAATAACAGTTTATCCATCACTTGTTTTTCTTCCTCTAATAATTGATCAGGCTGCTCTGGATTAATCGTGGCAAAACACGTATTTTCCAGCGGATACGTTTTCCCCTGAATCGTTACTTCGTTTTTGTCATAATCAATTTTTTCAAGCAAAAGCCTCTCCGACATATCAAAGCACGGGCGTCTTTTGATGATCGGGCTTTCAAGCTTGAACTGAATGATGGAAATGGCTTGATGAATTTTGGTAATTTGCAAATTTTCCTGCTCAGATAGGTTTTCATCTGACTGTCTCTTTGACCGAAAAGCTGGATTGTCGTCATAGTACTTTTCCGCGAGGTTCAGAAGCGGTCTTAGATTGATTCCATAAACATCTTCAATAATATCTAAGTTATTGTAGCGGGCACAGATACGAATAATATTAGCAAGACAAACCTTTGAACCGGCAAAAGCACCTAACCATAGGACATCATGATTTCCCCACTGAATATCAACGGAATGATAATTAATGAGAGTATCCATAATTTTATGAGGATCAGGTCCACGGTCATAAATATCCCCAACAACATGAAGATGGTCCACAACCAATCTTTGAGTGGTATAAGCAAGACCAATAATCAGCTTATCAGCTTGGCCAAGTGAAATAATTTGCTGGACCATTTTTGTATAATAATCTTTCTTATTTTTGAATTCATCTGTTTTATATAATAACTCTTCTACAATGTAAACAAACTGTTTAGGCAATGCTTTCCGTAATTTCGAGCGTGTATATTTGGAGGAGGCATAAGAAATAAGCTTCATCATACGCTCCATGATCTCTATGTACCATTGGTGTAATTCTTTTTCATTGCCAAAATGACTTTTAATTAATTGTAATTTTTCTTCAGGATAATAAACCAATGTCGCAAATTCATTTAATTCTTTTTCATATAATTCATCTTTAAACAGGTCTCTGATTTTCACTTTTACATTTCCCGAACCATTTCGCAGTACATGCTGAAAAGCTTGGTACTCTCCATGCAAATCACTCACAAAATGTTCCGTTCCCTTTGGCAGATCAAGAACGGCTTCAAGATTAATAATTTCAGTGGCCACTTTTTCTTCACTGTCATATTTTTGTGCCAATAAATCTAAGTATTTCGAATTTAACATTATGTATCCCCTTTCAAATTTAGTCATTCATGTTGCATCTAATATATGTAGTACTTCTATTATAAAAGAAAAATCAACTAGAAGTTATAAGAATAATTAATATTTTTATTGTTTGCCATAGAGAGTTACTATTTCATGTACAGTAATGAACCCCAAGAATCCAGACAATTAAGCCCCTTTTAAAGTTATACTTTCTCTAAATTCGCGAAGAAATTGATAATTCAACCAGAAGAGTTCAGCATTTGAATTACCCCCAGTTACTCTCTACGTTCGTTGAACATGGGGGATTCCTAAGTAAAGAAACCTATCGGTTTCTAAT
>NZ_JANAVL010000018.1:0-56871 GCF_024213455.1 Domibacillus sp. A3M-37
GGAGTCAGACTAACGGATGGGCTCTACGGCACCATAGTTGATCGACCTTCCTCTTCCAGCCGTAGTATTCTATACCCCGTTCTACATTCATTTTCATTATCTGTGGTGTAGCGCTGATTTTGCGCTACATGGATGGCTAACGGGGTGCTTTTGGTTA
Organism: Domibacillus sp. A3M-37; assembly: GCF_024213455.1. Lineage (NCBI taxonomy): Bacteria > Bacillati > Bacillota > Bacilli > Caryophanales > Bacillaceae > Domibacillus > Domibacillus sp. A3M-37. Next base: position 158 of record NZ_JANAVL010000018.1, read on the forward strand.
ATACCTCGGCTGTCTATTCCTGCAACCTTTTCTTATTGTGCTAACGAATCAGGATAGTGAAAGAAGAAATGCTAATTTTTAATAATGAAACATTAAAAACGTTAAAAGGGAGGGTTTCTATTGAGGAAAACCAAAATTGATTCTTGGACAGCTGAATGGGAAAAATCCTACAGCCAAGAAGAAGGAAAATTGAAAGAAGTTTTTAAAGATGAATTAGTTGATATTTTCCACATTGGAAGTACCTCTGTACCAGCAATAGGTTTCGCAAAGCCGATAATAGATATTTTAATTGTAGTAAGGAGTATTGAGAACGTTGATTTATACAATAGTGAAATGTTGAAATTGGCGTATGAACCGAAAGGCGAGAATGGGATTGCTGGAAGAAGATATTTTACAAAAGGTAAGGATAATAGAACACATCACGTACATATTTTCCAAGTTGGAAGCGAATATATAAAAGTTCATTTGGATTTTAAAGAATTCTTGGTAAAGAATCCTATAGAAGCTAAAAAGTACGGAGAATTAAAAATAAATTTGGCAAAACAGTTTCCCGACGAACATCATAAGTATCAAGAGGGAAAGCAGCAATTTGTTAACAATTTAGCTAAAAGGGCGAAAGAATGGGCTTCCCGAAGTAAATTTACTTATTAAAGTAACGGGGTGCTTTAGCTTAACAACAGAGGTAGCTGCGGCACCTCTTTTTTTATTGAATTAGCTATGTTAATGGATGTTGTTGTTTTTTTATTAATAAGAAAGGGAACTCCTTAAATAGAGTTTCCTTTCTCACAATATCGGAATTTGACTAATCTTTTTTACTTCCATTCTTCCTTGAGCAAGCCATAAATAATCCTATCGTGATATTGACCATTCAAAAATTCGTAATTTCGAATAGTTCCCTCTGCTGTAAATCCCAATCGCTCTGGTATCGCTTTACTTTTTAAGTTTTCGCTTGCAACGTTGATTTCTACTTTTCTTAGGTCTAATTCTTCAAACGAATGGTTAATAAATAACTTGGCAGCTTTTGTAGTCAAACCCTTACCTAAGTATTCATCTCCTAGCCAATATCCTATCTCTGTTTTTCTTGCATTCCAGTCAATATATAAGAAACCGATGGACCCTGCAATTCTTCCTTTATGCCAAATGCCAGCCCAATACCCATTATTATCGGATAATCTTTTCAAAGATTTTTCTATAAAGGCTAAGGAATCCTCAACTTTATTAGTTTTCTTAGGAAAAGTAAGCCATTTGCTTATATTTTCACGACTACTATCAATTAATTGATATAATTCTTTTGCGTGTCTTGGTTCTAAAATTGCTAGATAATTATCTTCGTCTATCGCCGCTTTATACATTTCTCCCCCCCCCCTTACTTAAAAGCTGGTAATAATTATATTTGGAAAATTTTGATAATCTAAGTGTATCATACGTTACTGCTGTTGAACATAAACAACTTACAACAATCATTTTGTTCACTGTTATGTCGTCGTTACGATGTTTAATTTGGTCAAGAAATTCAAACCAACTCAAATAATGGTCGAGGTACTTTGTTGCCACACCATTAAACCGATTTATCCAGCCTTTCAATCGACTATGATAACTATTTACATTTTGGATATAATAAACTCCTCGAACACGCTCTTTACCATCTGACTTAAATCTGTAATGCTCAAGTCCTTTTTTCTTTTGCATACGTCATAAACGCCCGCCAAGCATCAGTACATAAAATATTGGAAGGAGATAATTTGGAGCCGATATCTTCATCCAATCGAGCTTTTACAATTCGTCCCTGACCAACCACTTTCGAGGATGTTACCTTTTGACGGTCTCTTGCCACAAGAATACAGACTTGCTCCTTGCTGATTCCCCGTTGAGAAGACGAACCTCCACGTTTTCGAGCCTTTCGACCTTTCACCTTACATTTACCTTTTTCGGGAGGGTAATTGCTTTTTTTATTATTATCTAGAGGTCATAACTAAAGAGTTATGGAACAGGTTTTTATTCAACTAAAGGGTAGCATTGTAAAGGAATGTACTTAAACTCCCATGTAAGAACGAGTTGCCTTACATAATCTGTAGTGCAATGCTTGCGCTGCATGGATGGCTAATGGGGTGCGTTAGTTGAACAAGTGAACTATAAAACTCGCTTCCGAATGCAACATAAAGGTTATTAAGTTACATTCAGGTTGACTGTTAAATTAAAATTTGGAGGTTAGATCATGCATGAAATTATAAAATTATTGGATACAAATAAAAAGGGCGTAGAGGAATCTGCGATAAGAGAAACAGAACAAAAGTTGAATATTCGTTTCCCAGATCAGTACGTCCAATTGTTTAAATTGGCCAATGGTTCTGAAGTTGGCGAATGGACTTTGTTTCCCATCAAAGACCCTAAAAATATGAAAAAAACGTGGGACGACGTGGTTAGACAAAACGAGGAAGTTTTGGATGATGAGATTTCTGAGAACTTGATTGCGATTGCTGAAGATGGAACTGGGGATTACTTGTGCCTGAAAGTAGAAGACGGAAAAGCAGAGGATCCAATTTTTCTATGGCTTCATGAATCAGACGAAACGGAAGAACTAGCCCCTACGTTGAAAGATTTTATTATCCTAACAACTCAAGAAGAACTAGAAGATTTTGATGAAGAATGAACGTAACATAAATACAATTATGTTGTGTTGAAAAAGCCCTGGCTGTCAAAAGCAGCCAGGGCTTTTAATATACGGTATACACGAACTGTTGAGAAACAATCCTCTATTAAAGCTGCTTCATCATTGATACAACTTTTATATTTATACTGTTTGGTTTATACACAACTTCTTCATCGTAAATACGGTATCCTAGTGAATTATACAATTTAATATTTTTAGGCACAGTTATACGAACCTTGCACAGTACCTTAGTCTTTTTAGTCTGCTTTGCATGTTCTTCTAATGATTTCAGCAGTTTTTTCGCAATACCATTACCTTGGTTCTCTGGAATCACAGATAGTCTATAAACGGAACCGTATCATTCCTACTGGTTCATCGTGGATGTAACTAATTAAAGCCTGTTCACCATCCTCTAAGGCAGCTGTTATAGATTCAGTCGTTTCTTCCAAAGCACTTGAAGGAGGCACTTCATCATTATATTCTTCAAATGCTTTTATCATTAAATAGTGAATCGTCGGCGCATCAGAAGGCGTTGCATATTTAATTTGCATCACTATCATCCTGTCCCCTTTTCTGTAGCATAAGATTGAACTTGTTGTTTTAAGCGGTCATTGATCACAAATAATACACACGAGAACAGACAAATGACAGATGGAATATAAAACATAAACGGCAACCCAATGGCATGTACACCATAGCTTCCTAATAAACTGCCTATAATGAAGGAAGCCGATTGGGCGCTGAAAAAGATGGAGCTGGCCAGTCCTGCCTGACCAGGAATCAGTTGCTGCGCATACGTGACAGACAGACCGAATATGACGGAAATAAAGCAGGCGTTCATCATTTGTCCAAGCACAACCTGCCAAATGGCCTCACTGGATGCAAAAAGAAAAAAGCCGAATGAGCCAATTAAAATCCCAGCAAAAAGTAGTTTATTCAGGCCGAATTTGTCGGCAAGCATCCCTGATAAAGGCATTATAAATAGTTCAGTAAGCGGCGCAACCGACATCAGCAGACCAAATTGAAAAACACTCATTCCTAAATGATCAACCGCTAACAGAGGTAAATACGCAATGCGTGCTGCTTCTCCAGTTAGCACAAGCGCACAAATAAAGCCGAATAAAAGCAGTGGGCCGTTTACTTTTCTTTTTTCTTTCTTATTATTTTCTATTCTCACCTTTTCCAGCTGAGGTTTTTCCGTTAAACGCAAACGGCTAAGCGGAATTAAAATGGCCATAAAGAAAAAAACAGCTGCCCAAAAAGCAAGACGGTAGCCGACAAGGCTGGCAATAAGCGGGCCAATCGCCGGACCGAGCATCCACCCGAATGAGTAAGCCGTTCGAATAATGCTCGTAATAGTCGCATCGCGGGTTTCTTTTTCTGCCGCTATCACATCCCGTACTACACCAAATGTCTGGGCATTTAACGTTCCGAGAAAGCTGAGAAATACAGCTCCAACAGCAAAAACCATCCACGATTGCTGAGACAAACTAATGATGATCCAGCCGATTGACAGCCAAATAGCACTATACTTAATAAATGGAAGCCGCGTGGAACGACGATCAGATAACTTGCCTGTATACAAATTAATGAATAGGCCGGCAATAGATGTTAAGTAAAACAATCCCACCACAGAAGGATCAGCGCCTAATTCTTTCGTCAAAAAAAGCGTGACGAGCGGGCCAGCTGAAGAAACAGCCAATCCTGCCAACAACATAATCACTAACAGATTACGGTAGTTCCGATTCGACCACACGATAAAAAAAGGATTTGGGTTATTCAAAAAATACCTCCTTCAACACATTCATTTTCTGTGAAAGATTCCTGTGCATAGGCGCAGATTTGTGGCATTGCAGCTGCCCCGAATTCATTAAACGCCCTGACAACAGCCAGCAGAAGAAAAAAGTTATGAATAACTAAATACGATGCGTACGCCAAGGCATGTGAAAGCATCGCGACAATAATAATCCATTTTCTGTCCATCCCATTATCTGAGTGTTTCGCAATGAGCGAGTTGACCAGAACGCCACTTAATGCGCTCACTGCCATAAAAACACCAAAGGCTTCCTTACTCATACCCATATCTTCCGTTAAATACAGGGATAAATAGGGTACTGTAGTTGATAATCCGATACCGACCAGCAGCATACAAAAGATGAACAAAGGATATCCTTTAATGGCAAAGAGTTTTTTTAAGCGTTTACACAATGGTTAGCCCTCCTTAGAACATGCAAATTTCGTTAATGAACCACACTCTTTCTCTTGGTTCATGTTGATCAAGGAAGGAAAAATATGATTTATCAATAAATGGTCCTGCAGTGCCTCTTTAAAAAGTATCGTACCACATTATTCCAATCTATTAAAATGTATTTTTTAGTCGCATAGGCAACGCTATTTTCTTCATTGGATAAAGTCACAATATCATTTTGTTTTTTCCTTCTTCTTCGGCATTGGTCCATGGTCCATAGCGATAGCCATAACTGCGACGTCCAACATTGGAATATCATTGCGTTCAATATCCGTAGCAACTTGCAGTAACTACAACAAAATTATTGTCTTCCCATCTATACTGGAATTTTGAGGTGGTTAGGTATCTCCTTATATTCAGTTGTAGAAATAAAAAAGGTTAATCAACAGTAGCGTTCAACTATCGGTTAAACTGAAATTAGTGATGCCTCCCAATAGGGACGTACTTTTGAGTAGTAAAAACCTTGTTGTTTTTTGAAAAAGCTTGTAGTTTAGAGACTAGAGATTGAAAGAATAGGAGCAATTCATAAATGAATCATTTTAAGTTTTTTGTGTATCAATTCGTCTTAACCAGTGCATTTTTAGCGGGCAATTATTATTTTGACGAATATATTAGTAAACCATTTGACCGCGATGATTTATTAGCCACAAGTATATTCGCTTTCCTTATAATATTAATTTTTAATGTAATGAACAGGCTTTATGCACGTTTAATCCCTATTCATTTAATCAATAAGATTTTGCTTTCGATTCTAGCCTTTATTTTTGCTGCTCTTTCTATAGGTTTGCTTACTGGCGAACTCATATTTTAATCAATAGTTTAGGTCCACTGTTGATCACTAAAATACAATGCAACAAAAATGCTATTTTGTTGCGTTGGGGGGTGAAAAACCAAAAGAAGACGTTAATTCTTTTGGTTTTTATTTCTAGTAAAAAAGCTTATTATATAAAAAATATAAAAATCTGTTTTTTACTGGGAGGACTTAAAATTGATACGAGTTGCGACACAATCAGATATTTCTGCGATAACATCACTTAAACTAAAATGTTTCAAGAAGTTGGAATGGAAGAGATCCTTAGAGCAGATTTTGTTCAAGAGGTAGAAAGAACGTATAAAAATCTATATCAAAAAGAAAAGGCGCGACATTTTGTTATTGAACACAATAATGAGATTATTGCATGTGCAGGAGCATTTATTAAAGAAGACATTCCATACTGTTTTTATAAAGAAAATCAATATGGATTTATTGGAGATGTATATGTGGAGCAGCCGTTTAGAAAGCAAGGACATGCACGAAAGCTAACAAATGAGGTTTTAGGTTGGTTCTTTGAAAAAGAAATTAAAACAATTCGTTTATTAGCCACTGACAATGCAAAAAAACTATATGAATCAGTAGGTTTTAAAGGAACTGATCAGATGATTTTACATACATAGATTGGGAATCCAAATGCAACATAAATGTTATTATGTTGCTTTGTAAATCGGTTTTGATACCAAATAAAATAAAATGATACTAGAAAAAAACAGATCGGCTGTCAGACCCTTTTGGGGTTTCCTGTAGCCGTTTTTTTTATTTTTAATTAGATAATTTTTCCTTTCACGATGTATTATCAAAGCGGTAAGGTGTAAAATATCAAAATAGTTAGGAGGAAGAGCATGAACTTTTTAGATTTTATAAGTCAATCAGGGAATATGCTACCTACTACAATCATTTCGATTTTACTTTTGTCTTTGACTGTTTCAATTGCCTTTTTGCTTAAGCGAAAGTATAAAATGTTGTCTAAATCATCTTTGAATTTAGGATTGGTAATATACTTTTTGTCTTGTGCAATTTGTTTTGCTATTGCTACAAGGCTTTTACTTTTTAACGATGGAGTATATATTAATTATGGCTTGGGAGGCAGTCTGGTAAGGATTCTTTCAAGTTTTTCTATATCAATAGCAGTTGGCTTTGTAATTACGAATTTTTTCTACTCAAAAAGATACCGACAAATCTAACTGAAAAGAAAGCAGCACGGTTAAATGCAACATAAAGGGTATTATGTTGTATTGAGAACGCCCCGGATTTTTAGAATCTGGGGCGTTTTTGCGATTTGAGTACAATCACAAGGGGATTTTTGTAATGCGTCTTATTGAACTAACAAGGCAGGTTAGTGGAAGAAGGAACTGTTATGTTTTGGGCGATTTTGGTATCCTTAAATTAATGTTTCTGGATGAAATGAGTGATAAAGTGCATGAATTTAAAATTGATGGTAAACAGGGATTTATACATATTGAATTAAACGAAGTGTATGGTTTTCCTAATGAAACAAGTTATTTGGGCGGTTATGATGTTAAAGGAAAAATCGACATAAAGAGTGGAAACTATTATGTTAATGGCGAATTATGGTTTTCTACTGGTCAGGTATTTGAGTTCTACACGCAACTACAAAAATGTTATCGTGAATTAAAAGGAAAGGCGACGTTTTCTAACTCAGAGACAACTCTTAAACTTGAACTTGATTTTAATAAGTTAGGTCAAATTGTCATACAAGGATATTTTCAGGAATTAGCCTCTGAAGAAAACATTCTACAATTTGAATTTGAAAGTGACCAAAGTTATTTGGAATCTACATTACAGGAGTTAAAAAAGATTGTTGACCATTATGGTGGTTTAAAAGGTGCAAGTTTCTTCTCCAGCTAAAGGGTAGCTTTACTTCAATATGGAGTGAAGCCTTTTTCTTATTCAAGTAACGAGTAGATTAGTGCAAGAAGGAAAAGCAATTTAGTTAAAGAATTATTTATGTAATTCGTATTTGAAGGAGTTACTTTATCGTGATAAATGAGGAAAAAATAATTTCTATTATTAGAGAAGATGAATGGATGATGGGAATATTAAAATCAGCAAAAACATTGAATTTACCTGACTGGTGGATATGTGCTGGGTTTGTCCGTTCAAAGATATGGGATATATCACATAATTTTAACGTAAGAACCCCAATCCCTGATATTGATGTCATCTTGCTCCATACGTCTTTAATATTAACTTTAAGTTTTTTCAAGAATAAATAAATCGAAGAGGTCCAAGAGCTGATTGATTAGTAATTTGCCAAGACTTGTATAAAAACAGAAAGTTTGCTATAAATAGAATCAATTAAATCGAGCGGAAAAAGCAAAAAGGCAAAAGCGCGTTATAGTGTGGTTGGCGCCACCTATAACCGTCCACCGTGATTCAGCCACGGTAAGCCCTTCTGTTACATTGATGCCTGTATTTTACGGCATTTAAACGTAATTTTCAAGGGGAAAGTCTCTCTTTTACAGTCATGCAAAAGACGTGTTTACCGGTTTTCTACGGTAAAATGCGTCTTTTTGTTTTCCGAAAAGGAGACAAAAACATGATTGTAAGCAGAATTTTAAATGTTGATGAATTTAACCAAATGATGAGCTACAAGGTGTGTGTAGAGAACCATAACCAGCAACAATCCCTAAAAGCATTTTTCTGACGGGACCCCTAATAGAGGGTGAAAAAGGTTATGAGTGCAGTAGCACCTGCCTATGGATACGGACGCGGCTTTGCACTAGTGGTCGTCTTATTCATTCTTTTAATTATTATTGGAGCTTCGTTTATTCGTGGCGGTTACGGCGGTTATTATGGTTGCCCATATTAATCATGTCTTTCTGATTCTATTTCTCATTGCTCCCTACTTTTATTAAATCTCTTCTTTATACGTTCATGTGCAGCTTTCTTTTCTGTATTTCAGATAGGCCCCTTTAAGAGTGATCAATGTAGCTATTTATTAAAAGCTTTATTCATACAAGTGGGTTGTTCATATCGTTCCATTGTTCATGATATAAATGGAACACGTAAATTTTAACATTTTTGTATAGAGAAGAGAGCGAGCGTCCATCTTATTAAAAAGGTGACTATGAATAAAAGGAGCGATAAATGTATGAAAGCAAGACAAGATGCCTGGTCAGAGGAAAACGACTTATTGTTGGCGGAAACGGTACTGCGGCATGTTCGAGAGGGAAGTACACAGTTAAAAGCATTTGAAGAAGTGGATGATACGCTTAATAGAACGTCTGCAACATGTGGCTTCCGTTGAAATGCAGTCGTACGAAAACAATATGAGAAAGCACTTGGTCTCGCTCGAAAACAAAGGAAGCAATCTTATCGTCTTCTTCATAAGGACGAAAAGTCAAAAGAGCTGCATCTTGTATTAGAAAATACCCAAACATCACAGAACCCAAGTGATAGTGCTAGCCCTGCTCTCACTATGAGTAGTGTGATTGACTTTTTAAAAAATTTCAATTCGTCCGAGCAGGATTATGACAGTCTTCGAAAAGAACTGGAAGCTGTAAAATAAGCAAAAGCTGCTTTGGAAACAAAATATGAGGAACTTGAAAAAAGAACGCTCATCATACAGGAAGATTATGAGGCACTAGTGAAGATCATGGAACGGACCAGAAAAATGGTGATGTTGATAGAGGAAAACAGAGAAAGATGATCAACTTAAAATGAAAAACATTCACAAAAAGGAAATGTCTACAAATAAAAGAGCGGCCGCCTCTAAAAGGTCTATTGAATATGACCTTTTGAGACAGCCTCTTTGGTTTGAGAGCTAGATATCTTAAGGAATAATCAATAAAGTCAACAGTAATGAAGCAAGATTTGTATTCACTGAGAAAAGTCATTTATAAAACAAAGATATATTTAATTGCTATCCCTTCATTCGGTTTAAACAAAACTCTAGATCGAGCTGCAGATGCTCTTTCATTAATCGTTCCGCTTCATCTCCGTTATGATGGAGTATCGCCTCATAAATGTCATGATGTTCTTCGATCAACAACGGCCGTTTGTGGTAGACAACGGTTTTTCGAAACAAGTAAATAATCGACTGCATGCGATCAATGATATCGACCATCACAGGATTGTTCGTGGCACCTACGATAATCTCATGAAATTCCTTGTTTGCTGCCATGACTTCTTCTACATTGCCTGTGCGGCCAATATCCACACAATGTTTAAGCTTTGCCAGTGAGTCTTCCGTCATATAGCTGGCACAATGGCGTGCAGCGAATCCTTCCAGCAATATGCGGACCTGAAAAATATGGCGAAGATCCATATCACTGGGATTTACAACGCGTTTTTGCTTAATAAGCCCTTCCTGCTCGAGCTTGCGTATGGAATCCCGCACAGGCGTCCGGCTGATGCCCATTTCTTCAGCAAGTCGTTCCTCAACCAGCTTCGTTCCACGCTCGAGCTCGCCGCTCAATATCCGATCCCTTATGTATTCATAAGCCTGGACATAGGCAAGCCCTGTTTCTTTTTTTGCCAATACAATCGTCTCCCGAATCAAGTTTTCTTCTTATTTTAAAGTATAAGTTGAAGAATACAAATTTAAAAGCAGAAATTTTTGTATACATTTATTTAAAAAATGTATACAAAGTAAAAATTAGTGTGTACAATATGCTTAGAGATTAATGAAAGCGCTCTATTATAGAGCAGACTTATTGCAGAAGGGAGAAACTGAAAATGACAAAGCAAATTGGATTTATTGGTTTGGGCATTATGGGAAAGCCAATGTCATTAAATTTACTTAAAGCAGGCTACAACGTAACGGTTAACGATATCAATACGCAAAGCGTAGAAGCACTTGTAGAAGCAGGGGCACAGGCAGGAACTCTTGTTGAAATGGGCAAGTTATGTGATGTGATTATTACGATGCTGCCAACTTCCCAGCATGTAAAGCAAGTTGTGCTTGGTGAAAATGGAATTTTGAAAACGGCTACAAAGGGAACAGTTATTATTGATATGAGCTCCATTTCTCCAGTTGCTTCGGTTGAGATTGCCGATGAGGCCGCAAAGCAAGGGGTGGAAATGCTGGATGCCCCGGTAAGTGGCGGCGAGCCAAAAGCCATTGATGGGACGCTGGCTATTATGGTTGGTGGAAAAGAAAGTGTATTCGAATCCGTTAAAGATGTTCTGCATGCTGTAGGTTCGGATGTTACACTCGTAGGTCAAAATGGCAGCGGTGTCACTGCAAAATTAGCGAATCAAATTATCGTTAATTTAAACATCGCGGCGATGTCCGAAGCACTTGTTCTTGCCGCTAAAGCAGGCATTGATGTAGAAAAAATGTATCAGGCAATCCGGGGCGGTCTTGCTGGAAGTGCTGTACTTGATGCGAAAGTACCCCTGATCCTCGACCGGAATTTCGTAGCCGGAGGGCGGATTGATATTAATTTAAAAGATATTACAAACGTAATGGAAACAGCCCACGAGATTGGCGTGCCACTTCCACTTTCAAGCCAGCTGCTTGAAATTTTCCATGCACTAAAAGTAGATGGCAAAGCAGGTGATGACCACGGCGGCATTGTCCAGTATTATGAAAAACTGGCGAATGTTGAAGTAAGAAAGGCGTGACCAAATGATGGCCTATTCAAAAAACTTAAAAGCAACCGAAACATTTGCTAAGCTTCCAGCCGTTCCAGATGAAACAGTGGTAAACGATCTGCTCGTGAGTGAACTGCAGAATTTCAATAAAAAAATCATTGTCTTGGATGATGATCCGACTGGCGTGCAGACGGTTCACGGCGTTTCTGTTTATACAGACTGGACCGCTGAAAGCATCGAAGCAGGCTTTGCTGAAGAGAACTCTATGTTTTTCATCTTAACCAATTCAAGAGGCTTTACAGCTGCCGAAACCAAGCAGGCGCATCAAGAAGTCGCAACGGTTATCCAGGAAACGGCTGAAAAACAAAAGAAAGAGTTCATTATCATCAGTCGTGGGGATTCAACACTGCGCGGCCACTATCCTCTTGAAACCGAGACATTAAAAAATACGGTAGAGGCGCAGTCTGATGTTTCCTTTGATGGAGAAGTGATTATGCCATTTTTCAAAGAAGGCGGCCGCTTTACCATTCAAAATGTTCATTATGTACAGGATGAACATGAATTGGTGCCAGCCGGTGAAACAGAATTTGCGAAGGACCGGACATTTGGCTACATATCTTCGCATCTTGGTGAATGGGCAGAAGAAAAATCACATGGTGCTTTTAAAGCATCCGATGCAGTATATCTTTCATTAAAAGACATTCGCAGTCTTAATATCGATGGTCTTATGAATCAGCTGATGGCAGTAAAAGACTTTAATAAAGTGATTGTCAATGCGGCTGACTACGTTGATACGAAAGTCATGGTGATCGCACTCATCCGGGCGATGAAGGCAGGGAAGCATTTTCTGTTCCGGAGTGCGGCCGCTTTAACAAAAATCATAGGCGGTATTAGTGACAAAGGGCTTTTGACGAAAGAAGAGCTGATAAAAGATCATTCTGGAAATGGCGGGCTGATCATGATTGGCTCACATGTAAAGAAAACAACGGAGCAGTTTGAGACGCTTCAAGAATGCAGCTTCATTGAATTTATCGAGTTCGATGTCCACCTCGTGCTGCACCCAGATAAGTTTAAAGCAGAAATTCAGCGGGTCATCGAAACAAGCGAACAGCTTATTCGAAAAGGACAAACGGTCGCCGTGTATACGAAACGGGAGCGCCTTGACCTCGGTGAGAATAAAAAAGAAGAAGAGCTGAAATTGTCAGTAAAGATTTCCGATGCTGTAACAAGCATTGTCAAGCACCTTGAAGTGCGGCCAAGCTTTATTATCGCTAAGGGGGGAATTACTTCCAGTGACATAGGGACAAATGGCCTTGGTGTGAAGCGAGCAACGGTAGCTGGACAAATCAAGCCAGGCATTCCGGTTTGGCTGACAGGAAGCGAAAGCAAATTTCCGGGGATGGCCTACGTTATTTTTCCAGGGAACGTGGGAACAAAAACAACCTTAAAAGAAGTAGCAGAGTTGCTGCATCAATAAGGTGAGCGGCTCCCGCCGCTTACACTTACTGTAAGCGGATACAAAAAAACGGAGGTGTATGAATGCTAGTCAATACGAAAGAAATTCTCTCTGCAGCACACAAAGAGAAGTACGGGGTTCCTGCGTTTAATGTCTACAACCTTGAAACCGTGCAGGCAGCCAGTCACGCGGCGGAAGCAGAAAATCATCCAGTTATTATTGCTTTGGGAGAGAGGTATTTTGATACCGTGGATGTAGAAAGCTTTGCTGCATTGGTTAAGGAGCAGGCAGAGAAATCTTCTTTGCCGGTTGCGCTCCACCTTGACCATGCGGCGTATCAAAAAGAGTCGATTATCCGGGCGATTAGGTGCGGCTTTACATCTGTCATATATGATGGTTCCAAATATGATCTTGCACAAAATATACGCTATACAAAAGAGATTGCAGAGATTGCACTCTGACGGATCCGCAGTTCGCTAAAACGTTTGTCGAAGAAACAGGCGTTGATTTTTTGACGGCATCTATTGGAACCGTACACGGAATGTATACAGGAAAACCGAATATTGACTTTGAGCTGTTAGACGAAATTCAACAGTCTGTGGGCATACCGCTGGTTCTTTCATAGGGGATCTGGTACACCAGACAATATCATGAAGCAGGCGGTTGCAAAAGGGATTTGAAAGGTCAATGTCAATACAGAAGTATAACTAGCGGCTACTTCTTATCTAAAGCAGGCTATACAAGAAGGAAAGCAGGTTCATCTTTCAGACATAATGCATAATGGCTGGCATGCAAAAAGCAATGGGGCCAGTCATGACAAAATTATCTGCTTGCTGAAAGATCAGAAATAGAACATTGAGAATGGTGAAATATAGATTAAATTTTTTGGCTTAAGCCATAATGTTATTTTACTATTATTTGCGGTTATTGCCGTTGCTAGATTGATTGTATTAATCACAAAATTCAACATGAACCCGTTTCTTGCACTTATTATTGCTGTATTATTTAGGGGCTTGATTTTAGGCATGAAATTGCCTAATATTTTAACCGCTTTCCAGGAAGAGGTTGCCGGTGTACTAGGATTTATCGCGATTGTTCTGGGGCTTAGAACAATGCTTGGGAAGATGATGGCCGAGTCTAGCGGGTCAGTTACCATTCTTAAAGACGTTGTCACCATGCTTGAAGAAAATAAACAGAATTAATTGATAAGGGAGATGTTTGAATGGTTACTGGGAATTTATTAATTTTGATATTTTTTCTTTCACTTGTTGTCTTATTTTTCGCTATCCTTAAACTGAAAGTTGAACCGTTTCTTGCGTTAATCACCATTGCCATCCTAACGGCAATCGCTATTGGCATGCCACTGAAAGAAGTGGCTTCGACCGTTACGACCGGCTTCGGAAATACGCTCGCCGGTGTCGGGATTTTAATTGGTCTTGGGGTCATTTTCGGTCAGTTTCTAGGGGCGTCCGGTGCGGTTGAAAAGATTGCACAGGCCGTACTGAAAGTATTTGGGGTCAAACGATCTCCTGCAGGTCTTGCGCTGACAGGGACCGCCGTTTCTATTCCGGTATTTTTTGATGCTGCGTTTGTTATTTTGAGCGGATTGATCCGCTCTCTTTCCACAAAAACAGGAATCTCTGTCGTTAGCTTTGTAACGGCGCTTGGTGTCGGGTTGATTGTGTCGCATAACATGATTGCTCCGACACCAGGACCACTTGTTGTGGCAGAAAACACAGGAGCAGAGCTTGGTCTCTTTATTTTATATGGCATTATCGTATCGATTCCGGCTACTTTGGTCGGTGGTTATTTATATGGAATGTTTATCGGAAAGCGCGTAAAGCATTCAGGTGAAGTGGAAGAGGTTATGATAGATGAGGCAGATCTTCCAAAGAAAGAAATCAGCACCGGCTTAAGCTTTTTTATGTTGGCTTTACCAATTGTACTGATTCTGGCGAATACGGTTTCTCAGTTGCTGGCACCCAACACATCCGTTTCAAGCTTCTTCGGCTTTGTTGGAGAGAAAAACGTAGCGCTATTAATCAGTGTGTTCACAGCGATTGTCCTGTTGCGCCCTTATATTTCGATTCCAAACAGCCGTCTGTATTCGGAGGCCATCAACTCGGCCGGGATCATCATTCTGATCACAGGAGCCGGCGGTGCATTTGGTGCTGTTATTAATAATAGTGGTATTGGGGATCACTTGATTGCAACGATGCAGAGTTGGAGCATTCCGGTTCTCTTGCTGGCTTTTATCTTTTCACAGATTCTGCGTGCTTCACTCGGATCTGCGACAGTTGCCCTTGTCACAACTTCTAGCATCCTTGGACCAATGGCTGGTGAACTAGGCATTTCACCAATTCTCCTTGGCCTTGCCATCTGTGCCGGCGGAATCGGACTCTCCTTGCCAAACGACTCTGGTTTCTGGGTCGTCAACCGATTCGGCAAACTTACCATTCCGCAAACGCTTCTTGCCTGGACCGTCGGAGGCTTCCTTGCAGGATTGACGGCTTTAACTACTGTATTTATCTTGAGTTTGTTTACTGGAGTATTGCCAGGATTGTAGGTCGTAAAATAATATGAAAAACCGCAGAAAAGAATTTTTCTCTGCGGTTTTTTTAATAGATTAAGGGAATAATTTTACACGACCAGTGATTATCCATAATTATACAGAATTATCCTATTATGCTGGTAGTCATACAAAAAATCGGCTAGCTCCGACTGCCAATCGACCGGCAGGCTGCCTTGAAGCAACTGATGCTGGAAGGAAACGAAGGACATCGGGCGAAAAACACGCCGCTTTCTCGTCTGGTCAAACAGCCATTTCAGCAGGACATAAGCGACCAATGCAGCATAGAGCTGGTTGAAAAGCGCATTCGGCGTCGTGCCAAATAGTACTGGCAAATTCAAATTTTGCCTGGTCCAGCGGAAAAATGATTCAATCACCCAGCGCACTTTAAGCATCTCCGCCACTTCTTCAGCCGAAACCGACATCAGGCTGGCCACGACGCTGATTTCCCGCCCGTGGTCATCCTGGAAGAACACAAACCCGGTGCCGTTTCTCCGAACGGGACTGCGGTGTGCCCAGCCGGCAGGTGATGTCGCGTGTCACACATGATCCATTCAGCGTCTGGCGCTGCAGGGAACGTACCGTTGACAGCTCGATATTGTCTTTGATGCGGATCACGAAGTCCTGCTTATCCGAAACAAATTGGTCGATCCGGCTGATTTTACAGTAGGACCGGTCACTGACCAGGACAAAACGCTTGTCTGTCAGCTGTTCACCAACCGGCCGATGATGCTTGAGGCCGGCCGTCACCACCACATTCAGCAGCAGCCCCGTTTCAGGTGTGAAGCTGACGTGCAGTTTGAGGCCGGAGCGCTAGCCGTGATAAAGCGCCCATGGAGGCCGTGTCTTTCCAACGGTCAAGGTCGTTGAATCGACCAGCAGAAGCTGATTCGGAATCTTCATCGAGCGCCGTGCCACCCGGCTGCACTGCTTCACGGTTTGATAAAACAGCTCCTTCATCACATGGAAATCAAGATGGCTGGCTTTTCTAGAAAGCGTGGGACGTTCGACCTTTGGAAGCCCAGCTGGACACCGGCATCCGCACAGTGGCGGAAGCTTTTCCACTCGTGAAGTGCCGCTGAAATCAGGTATAGCGCCGTCACTTCAGCCGTACATTTCCGCGCGGTGTCGCCATAACCAAGCAGCGCTTTCAGGCGGTTCAGCTGGCTGTCATCAAAAAGCAGCTTTTGAATCAATATCGAGAGTATGGTGCTCTTTTTGTATGCTTTTTCAGGATATTACTGGATAATCACCACGCGTGTAAAAATATATAAGTTGCACCAATATTTTACATAATATTTCAGAAAAAGCGTATGAGATGAGAATAGCGCTTAGCTTAGCCCAAGCAATGGAATAGCGGCATTTGCGGGGCTGCGCGTTCCATGGGACAGACGCTACGCTCACCTTCACCGCTCTGCGGCTCCATCGATATCTTATCTGCCCGCTCGTCCCATAAGAGTCTCCGCCCCGCGCCTGCCGCCTTTATGGGGAGGAAAAACAACCAATGCCAAACAGGCTTGTGTTTCTTCTCTTATCAAAAGGAATAGAGAGTCATTGCCGCTTCTTTCCTGAAAGGCAAAGGGCGGAGGGATGGCGGCGGAGACCCGCAGGAAAGCGCAGCCGTCAGCCCATAACGCTGCTTTTTAAAGGGAATTCTTCTACGATAATAAACAGCAAATGTAAAAAATTTATTTCAAATTATATAGAATTAAGTACCTCATCTCTTTTTTTTGCTCAATTGGAGCACCTCAAAAAGTGTACTTTTTGTCTACCTTAAATAAGCCGTTTATATTTTAAACTAGGTTTAAATAAAAATAACAGATGAACGGAAGAAAGACAGGTGAACAAAATTTCTTTTGCATTTGAGGTCTGGATTTAAGTCAATAATTTGGACACAGAACTATAATAACTCCAAATATCTATCTGTTTTAGGTCAAATGTACTTATCCTAATTGTCTTTTCAAACTATCCAGATAAGCACAAAACACCTATTGACCGATATTTATTAGTTGCGATGAAAAATGAGATTTGCTAAAGAAACGGATCATAGATTGTCAGATTTTCTGACACTATTTTTTAAATATTAGTTTGAAACTTCTGAAATTTAGTAATATAATAAATTTCACAATCCCATATAATAGGATTTTATCCCAAATATCGGGATAAAAATGGTGAGGTGCTTGAAAATGGATCATTTAAATAAGACAGTATTGAAAAGTTTGGAAATACTTCAATATTTTAAGTTGAAACCACAACTTACATTTAAAGAGTTGGAAGAGCTTTCAAATTTACCTAAAAGTACATTACATAGAATTCTATTAACATTGGAAAGTCAGCGATTTTTAAAAAGAGGAGAAGACTCTAAATCTACATTTGAATTAGGACTTGAGTTATTAGAACTGGGAAATTTAGTATCCAGCAATTTAAAAATAAGAAAGATAGCACTTCCGATTATGGAAAAACTGAGAGATAGAGTAAATGAAGCAGTAAATCTCGTTATAAGAGAAAAAAATGAAGCTGTCTACATTGAAAAAGTCGATACTTCACAGCCGGTCAGAGTATATACACAAGTAGGGCGAAGAGCTCCGCTTTATGCCGGAGCATGCCCGAGAGTGTTACTGTCTTTTATGGAGGAAAATGAAATCAATGAATACCTGTCGAATATTGATTTAACAAAAATCGGAAAGGGTACGATTGTAGACAAAAAGAAGCTGGCTAAAGAAATAGAAAGATCCAGATGTTTGGGCTATACCGTCAGTTACGGTGAACTGGAAACAGAATCGGCAGCGGTTGGTGTCCCGATAAGAGATTACACAGGTCAAGTAATAGGTGGATTGAGTATTGCGGGTCCCCTCAATAGGTTTCATTCAAAAAATATTGATTTTTTTGTACAAGAAGCTAAACAAAAAGCAAAAGAGATTTCAGCTCAAATGGGCTTTAACATAAAAGAAACTGATTTTAGGAGGGAAACGAAGTGAGAACTGACGTAGCAATTGTTGTTGGAATTTATTTTTTAGTATTAATATGCTGGGGTCTGTATAATTTTGTGAAAAGTAACAGACAGGAAGTTTCATTGGAAAGTCAGTACATTGGGGATCGTTCATATGGAACAGGCCCTCTGCTGGCTACTTTAGTTGCTTCATGGGCGAGCAACTATACATTGCTAGCGGCTGCGGAAAGCGGATTTCTCAATGGAATATCGGGGCCAATTTGGTACTCCTTAGGTGTAGCGCTGCCAATTATTTTCTTTGTTTGGCCGGTAGATATTGTAAAAAAAATTCGTGAAGCAATGCCAAACGGCGTAACGATCGTTGAATATGTCGGAAAGCGTTATGATGAAAAATCAAGAATTGCTTCTTTAATTATTGTTTTAATTTCAAATGTTTTATATCTAATTTCTGTTGTCATGGCTGTTGGAATTGTGTTGTCATCATTATTAAACATCGATTTAGCTACTGCTACGATCATAGGCGGAGCTGTTCTTGTCGTTTATACCGCCTTAGGTGGATTCGAAGCGGTTATCTGGACACATGTGTATCAATTAGTACTGGCAGGGCTATCGATCATTGTCGCTCTCTTCTTAACTATTGACAATGTCGGTCTCACCCAATTTGTAGAGAGGATTCCGTCAGAAAAATTAAATGTTTTTGCTTGGGGACCTGTATCAATGGTAGACTTTTTCCTTGTATTAACAGCAATGACCATTGCATCACCAGTTATTTGGCAACGGATATTCTCTGCGAAAGACAGCCGTTCAGCATCTAAAGCAATCTGGTGGTTTGGGCCTGTATGGGCTCCATTTGCTGTAGGCGCGGGGATTATTGGCATGGCGGCCTCTATATTGATGCCGGATATCGATCCAAGCCAGTCGGCCACCCTGTTTGTAATGGAATTATTTCCTGACTGGGCAGCAATTTTATTTTTGTTAGGGGGTTTGGCCCTTGTTTTTTCTTCGGGAGATGCGACAGTTAACAACATCGCGTCCATTGTGCAGTTTGACATTATTAAAAAAGTCATCAAAACACCTTTAACAAAAAAACAAAACTTATATGTCAGCTTTGCATTGCAAATTATTCTCGGCATCATCAGCATTTGGGGTGCTTTAGGCTTTACAAGTATACTGGGTCTGCTCGTTATTAACAGTGCAGTTAACATCGCCTTAATTTTACCATTATATCTCGGTCTTGTCTGGAAGGGTGCAAATTCCAACGGTGCTTTCTGGTCCATGATTTTAAGTATTGGATTGGGCGGGGCGTTGTTAATTCTGAATTTAGGACCTATAGCAAACTTGACTTCACTGGTTATTTCGATCGTCGTTATTATTACCGTATCTTATGCGTCAAAAGGAAAAAATGTCGAAAGTGAATTGGAGGGGGATCATAGTGCCTAAAGTTGTAAAAGGAACGATTTTTGCTGTTTTCATTTATTGTGCCATTTATTTTTTAGCGAGTTTAAACCCAAATATTGTATGGGAAATACCAGGGAGTATCATTTACCTCTTATTTATTTATGGGATAGTTGGTTGTTTTGGGATGGTTTTTGTTTTACCTTTAGTAATTCTAAAAAATAAAAAATGAGGTGTATGCATTGAAAATTTTGGTTTCTGGTTTTGAACCTTTTGGTGAAATGAGTATAAACCCTACACAGGAGATAGTGGAGAAAATATCAGAAATTCCGTTTAATGGAGCTCAAATAAAATCCGTGCTGCTCCCTGTTAATTATGATGAATGTGCCGAGAAAATCATAAAATATATAATTGAAGAAAAACCAGATGTTGTTATTTCTTGCGGTCTTTATGCTGGGAGAACGGCTATTACTCCCGAAAGAATAGGGATTAATATGAAAGATATTATGGCAGAAGATCCAATCCCCGACAACCAGGGAAACAAGCCGCTTGATGAACAGATTGATTCAGAGGGACCCGATGGCCTTTTTTCAACACTGCCCAATAGAAAAATCATGAATAATTTGCTGAAAGAAAATATTCCTTCCTTCATTTCAAATACAGCAGGGACGTATATTTGCAACAATACTCTTTATGGAGTACTAAATTATGTTCAAAAAAATAATTTGAATATCAAAGTAGGCTTTATTCACTTTCCAGCCTCGTCTGAAATGGCTATTGGCAAGCCGGCAATGCCATCCATGCCAATAGATGTAATGATTAAATCGCTGAGAATCACTGTTGAAACGTGTATTGAGGAATTTTCTTCACCCAAATAGATATTATTGAAAAATTGCGGCCTTTCATGTTAAATCTAGGGGGCCGCAATTTCTGTTGTCTTGTTTTATTGTAATAGTGTAACTTTTTACATAACAAATTAACGCTCCCTTGCACATCTTTATTTGAGAAGTACAGCAAGAATAATATAGAAAGCAGAAGAGGTAGCTTCCGAATTAGCTAATCCTTCATTTGCGAGCAATTCTAAAAAGATAGGGACGTAAATAATGTAGCAGGATAGGGCGTTATTTTCTGTGTACGTACTAATGAACGTAGAGAATAAATAACAGCAGCAAGGTTATAACCTAATTCTCTGCAAGACGTTCTTCACGCAGTTCAGCCATAAAAATCAATCCTTTTAATTGATCAAATATAGTCAAACTTTGCGTAAAAGACGATTGTTACGCAAAGTACGGGTAGGGGTATGTTTAAAATAAAAGATGTGGTCATAATACTTTATGATTAAAGTAATCCTAAGTATCAAATCTGGACTGATAATTTTCGGGGCCGACCATGCTATTTGTTTGCAAAAGACCCTGTTGTAACTTACCCGTTCCCTGTTTATTCTAGTGCGCAAGGAATATACTAATATGGTATAATAATAGCATCAACTGCATACAGGATGGGCGGCGGCACTCCCTAAGAAAGGGGGTGTTTGCCTATGATGACAACGTTTGAAACGCTTCAATTAATGCTTTCCTTTGGAGCCTTGATCGTTATTATCATGCAAGAAAAGAAAAAATAACCCATCCTGTGCATAGAGTTCACGGCTCTTTTGCTTGGGTTATTTTTTCGACCTATTCATTTGCCGTCGACATTCTAATTGCGGTTGTAAGCGGGGATGTTAGCAGCATCCCTGTTTTTTAGTATATGTCCATTATAAAAGAAAAATTCACTCGTTGCAAACTAATACGCACTCCGTGTTTTTTTCTGCATTAACTATTCTTAAAATTGATATTTTACGCATAGTTAAGATAGTCTTATTTACTCCCTCTTTCTCTATCCTTTTAGCAGCATTACATTTTAATCTTACGGCCTGATCCAACTTGTATTATTGTGTAAAAATACAAGCACTAGCTGGTTTGGGAGGATTGAAATGAAAAACCACAAACGAGTAAACGGCAAGCTGCTGCAAACGAGGAAAAAATGGTCACATCTCAAAGTATCTCAAAAAGAATGGATTTCAGGTTTGCTAAGAGAACAATTTGTTTCTTTTCTAAAACAAATTCAAAATCCTCCGGGCAAACTGTCTGTAGAGCAAATTCTTGCAGACGTTATGGTATATATTGAGGAAAAAGAAATTTGGGTTTCTGAAAACGAAGTCTGAAAATACTTTCAAGGCAAAAAAATCAGATGGCAAACCTAATATATGAAGCTGGCTGAATGAGCCCGAATACATATTTCCCCTCCCTTTCACTCAACAGTTTAAATCACTTTGATTAGATGGATTACCAGCGTATTTAAAGAGAAGAAAAAATATAGAGAAATCACTTTTTATATCGCAATTCTTACACATTAAATTCCCCAACAAATTGGCATCGATTCAATGAAAAAATTTTTCCGAAATTGATATTTGGCGCAAAGTTCAAAAGAGTGTATTCATTTTTTAAATGGCCTGCCACTCCGTTCCTATTTCCCTTTTAAACAAAAATAAAAAAAAGCAGGTTGTTAAAAAAGTCTCAACAACTTGAAGTACTCCTTTTTTTATTGAAAAATTCATGCTTTTACTTAGATTAGGCTCATTTGTTTATGTTTTTTTGAACAGATCCTCTTTCAATTAATGTTGGCTCGAGCAGTATCCGAGTTAGCAGTTCAAGGGGGTGTAAAAGCTGGTCAAATGAATAATTCACCATCTCTATGATCGGCTGCTCAATCGTCGTTAATCTGGAATCCGCTATTTTGGCATAAATGGTGTTGTCAAATCCGATAACCGATAAGTCGCCTGGAACTTTTATGTCAGCACTTCTTGCTTCATTGATTAAAACAATGGCAATCAAATCGGTTACCGCAAATATGGCTGTTGGCTTTTTCGGAAGACTGAACAGCTTTTTAGCCGCTTCCTTTGCTTCAGAAACCATGCAGCGTGTATCATGCTCCAACAGGATATCTGCTTCTGACAATGCCTGCTGAAAGCCAACAAGACGGGAACGGCCGGACTGGCGCTGCTTTTCATATATAATCGCTACTTCGTGATTTAATATAAAGCATACAATAAATTTAACAAGTGGCAGTCCTAACATGTGAACCTCCAATAACTAGCAAAGCGGTTAGCTCAAAAAGTTAGATACGAATATTAAGGAGTTTTTCGGACATGAATTCCGTATTAAACGAACTTACACTTATTAATTTTATCTTGATTCGTTTGTGATTGTAATACGTAGTATAGTTTTCTACTTTCATTCGGGAAGTTTCTTAATTTAATTGTTTTCTGTCAGTCATTTTATACATCCAATCGAACTGTGCTGTACGGATTTAAAATAGTTGATAAACTGGCAATGTTTTTAGACATTTTCTCGAAAATTCATTTATAAGTATTTTCAAATGTTAATTATGAGTCAAGAAAAGAAGAATGCCGTTCTATGCAATAAAAGATTTTTTTCGAGAAAAAAGAAGAGCGGACTAATCCCTTCTTCGTGTTATTTATATTTCCAATCTAATCACTTTGCGACGAATACTTGTAATAGCTAACGGAATTGAAAACAGAACGGATTACTTTCCCTAAAAATTTTCGTTATTTTTCTCTTTTCTAATCTGTTATAAAAATGTTTAGCTCTTAATTTAAAATAAATTTTGCTTTAAAATGTACTTTTATAAAGGACTTAAATTAATATTCAGGATTGAAGGAAAACAGTGATTCTATCTTGAGTTTTAGATGGATTTAAGATTTTCATGTTCTATACTTTTCTTTGGAAAAAGCGTCCGGTTTAATTTCGGAAGATAAAGAGCTAAAAACACAGAACGTCCCAGGCTAAATAAAATGAAAGCGAGCCATAATCCATGATTATGATAGGAAGGTACAAAAATAAACTGGGCAATCAGGTAAAGCACTAAAGCCAAAATCATTGAGTTTCGAATAGAAGCTGTTTCCGTTGCACCTGTAAACACACCATAGAGAATAAGGCCGAGACCAGCTGATAATGGAAATAGAATAAGCCACATTTGATAAGTATGAGCTAATTCAATGACACTTGGCATTGGAGTGAATAACAGCAATATATAATCACTCCATAGATAGTAGCACCCTGCTATAAACAGAGCCGAGAAAGCCGCCCACTGACACGATAGCATAACAGTTTTCTTATACAATGATTCATCTCTTGAACCGATCGCTTTTCCGACCAAAATACTGGAAGAATTCGAAAATCCATCGAAAAAGTAAGCCATAATAAAATGGATCTGAAGAAGGACCGCATTTGCGGCTAAAACTTCTGTTCCAAAGGAAGTTCCTTTTGCTGTAAATAAATTAAACACTGTTAAGAGGCAAAGCGTTCTGATAAACAAATCCCGGTTGATCCTCATCATTTTCTTTAATGAAGCAGGATCAGCGATTCTTTTTAAAGGAGGCATCTTCCACTTAAAAGGAGACACTTTCCAGGCAATGATAAACCCAGCTGCACAGGCTATTACTTCCGAGAGCAGGGTTGCTACAGCTATTCCAGCTGTTCCCCAATCGAATACGTTAACAAACAACAATGTAAGAATGATATTTGTAAGGTTCATGAACAGTTGCAGCAGCAAAGAAGCT
Organism: Domibacillus sp. A3M-37; assembly: GCF_024213455.1. Taxonomy (NCBI): domain Bacteria; kingdom Bacillati; phylum Bacillota; class Bacilli; order Caryophanales; family Bacillaceae; genus Domibacillus; species Domibacillus sp. A3M-37. Next base: position 24,423 of record NZ_JANAVL010000018.1, read on the forward strand.
TTAATCATTGACATGCCGATTAGCCAGCCAAGGATCACATAACTCAGCAACGTAAATGGGGCCCCCCATATTCGAATGCTGAAATATTCAGATGCAACGGTGCGAACATCATCGTCTGGGTTTATTAATTGCAAAGACAGATGCTCAATGGGTCCTTGAAGAAAAATAAAGCTTGTTCCGATAAGAATAGCGATGAAAAATGGCCGTGCAAGAGCCAGAACCCCTTGAATATCACTGTTTGCCCCCCGCGCCTGGGCAGCAAAGCCTGATGTGCTGACGCGCAAAAATCCAAATAGCCAGTACATCGTATTGAAAATAATGGTCCCTATCGCTACTCCCCCAATATAAGCAGGATTAGGCAAGTGCCCGGCAACGGCTGTATCGACAGCCCCCAGCAATGGAGTTGTCAGAGTTGAGATCGTGAGCGGGATAGCTAAAGCAAGATAGGATCGATGATTCAATACAGTTTCTCTCCTTCTCCTAAAAACCTGTTCCCACTATTAAAGGAATTTTTTAATAAAAGTTCTTATTAACCATGAACGATCGATTCCATATAAAGTGGCGTTGATTACAGGAAATTCCTTTGTTATTCTAAAGCAGCTTCTATAAGCTCCTTCGTGTATGAATGGCGTTCTTCTGAAAAGAGGTCTTTTGTTGAAAATAAGTCAACCAGCCTTCCTTCTTTTAAAACCGCTATTCGTTCACTCATATATTGTACGGTGGCTATATCATGTGAAATAAACAAATAGGATATATTGATTTCATTTTTCAAGTCCTTCAGCAAATTTAAAATTTGTGCCTGGATGGATACATCCAGGCTGGAGGTTGGCTCGTCCAAAATAAGCAAGCTCGGCTGAAGGCTTATTCCCCTTGCAATAGCGACTCTCTGCCGCTGACCTCCACTGAGCTGGTGAGGATGCCGGTCAAGCAAACCTGAATGAAGACCCGTCTTTTCAAAGAGGATTTCGGCCATCTTGCGCTTTTCTTTTCTTGCTCCTTTTAAAAAAGATGGCGTTACTTCTGGATAATTTTCAAGAGGCTCTATAACAGACTTCCAAACAGGCAGCTTGGGGTTTAACGACGCAGACGGGTCCTGAAACACTACCTGTACATGACGCCTTGCTTTCCTAAGATTACGGCCCTTTAGCTGGGTAAAATCAACGTTATGCAGCATGATTTGTCCGGAATCAAATCGATCCAGTGCTAAAATCAGCTTCGCCATTGTGCTTTTTCCACTCCCGCTTTCTCCAATCAAGCCAAGGCATTCCCCTTGCTCTATATGAAAAGAGATATCGGCCAAAACAGTGTTTGACTGATAGGACTTAGAAACGTTTTTCACTTCAAGCATCTGTCTCCTCCATCTCCCTTTCTGCAGCATGGCAAGCCGTCCAGTGGAAACTCCCTGCAGTCAGCATCCCAGGCACGGTGCCGCATTGTTCAAATGACTGCGGGCATCTAGGGGCAAATGAACATCCTTCTTTGGCAATAAGGCCCGGTTCTCCTGGTATCGCAGCAAATTTCTCTGGGGCTGTATGGCGCAAAACAGGCCGAGCCTGCAACAGTAGCTTTGTATAGGGGTGCCTTGGGTTTTCCTTGACGCTCCTTGTCAGCCCCTTTTCGACGATCTGCCCTCCATACATAACAGCCATCGAATCCGTTCTTTTTAATACATGCTTTAAATCATGAGAAATCAGGAGAACAGCACAATGAAGATCTTTCTGGAGCTCGGCGAGAAGGTCCAGCACCTTTTCACCCGTCAAAACATCAAGAGCAGTGGTTGGTTCATCTGCAATAATCAAGGCTGGCTTAAACATTAAAGCAGCTGCAAGCGAGGCTCTTTGAAGCTGACCTCCGCTAAGCTGGTGAGGATAGCTTGAGAAAATCCGTTCCGCTGGCAGCTTTACACGTTCAAGCCATATAAGGGCTTGTTTCTTCGCTTCCGGCTTGCTGATTTTGTCATGGCTGCGAAGCGCCTCGACCAGCTGCCTGCCAATCTTGAGAAAAGGGGTAAAACTGCCCTGGTAATTCTGAAAAATATAAGCAATCTTTTTCCCTCGGAGACGGCCCATTTCTTTTTCAGGCAAATTAACAAGGTCTTGGCCCTGAAGCAATATTTGCCCTTTTGACACCCTTAAAGCTTTAGGAAGCAGGCCCAAGATAGCAGACGCTGTCAGGCTTTTTCCGCTCCCGCTCTCACCGGCAAGACCCACCATTTCGCCTGGCCGAATGCTAAAGTTCACCTTTTTAACCAGTCTCTTTTCTTCGCTCCCTTTGCCTCCATAAGAGGAAACAGAGAGATCTTTTATTTCCAGTACAGGAGAAACGCGAAAAAAAGCATCTTTCTCGCTGTCTTTTTCTGTTGCTATTTCTTTAGCAGGCGTCATAACGGCTTCCATCTTATCCCTCCTGTTTCTTTGCTAGCTGTTTTTTACATCAAGCTTGTCCCGCAGTCCCTCTCCAATTAAATTGCAGGATAATACAACAATAAAGATCGCCATTCCGGGGTAAATCATCAATTCAGGAACGGTTTGAAAATAAGCTCTTCCATCATTTAGCATCGCTCCCCACTCCGGTGCAGGAGGCTGGGCGCCCAAGCCTAGATAAGATAAAGAAGAAATGATTAAAATGACTTTGCCGACATCCAGCGTGGCAAGGACAAGAACCGGGGAAATGATTTGCGGAAGCAAATGCCTCGTAATCACCTTCCATGCCGGACACCCTCCGACTTTGGCAGCCAATACGTATTCTTTTTCTCGTTCTGACAAAACGATGCCCCTGACAACACGGGTGTAGCTGACCCATTTTACCAGCATAACGGAAATCATTAAATTGATTAAGCTGGGGCCTAGAAAGCCCGCAATCGCAATCGCTAAAATAAACTCAGGCAATGCCATTAGGCCGTCTGCTATCCTCATCACAAATGAATCAAAACGACCGCCAATATAGCCTGAAAGCAAGCCAATGGGGATGCCGATTAAAATCACAGTTGCGATAACCAATGCCGTAATGCCGAGTGTTACCCTAGAACCAACAACAACCCTTGAAAAAATGCATCTTCCCATATGATCTGTCCCGAAAGGATATGTTAAGCTCGGGGGAGCAAGCCGCTCCGCCATATTTGCTGATAAAGGATCGTTCGGTACAAGAAACGGTCCAATAATGGTCATTATTAAAATAACGGCAAGAAGAAATATGCCCAAAAGAGTCATCGGTTTGCTGCTTTTTAAGTGCCAGCGCAAAGAAAAAGGATTTTTTTGTAAAGCAGGAGAGATTTTCAAACGCTTTTCTCCTTTCCTTGTTTAATACGCGGATCAATGAAATAGTAGGATAAATCCACGAGCAGGTTCATCACTACGACGAGTACACCTGTTAGCAAGACATAGCCTTGAATAACAGGATAATCACGGCTGAAAATGGCTTCAACCGCCATGCTTCCCAGTCCCGGCCATGAAAACAAAATTTCAATCACCACTGCTCCCCCCAGCAGGCTTCCCAGGCTTAAACCAAAAACCGTAATCACAGGAAGGAGGGCCGCCCTGAATGCATGCAGCCAAAGAAGCCTCCATTCCTTTACACCTCTTGCCCTTCCCGCCTGAATATAATCCTGAGAAAGGCTTTCAATAAGTCCTGCACGAAGAAGCCTGGCATAGACAGCTGCCAGTGAAAACCCCAGTGTAATAGAAGGAAGAACCATTTGAGAAAAAGAACCCATTCCTGTTGAAGGAAGGAGCTGGAGCTTAAAAGCAAAAACGTAAATGAGCATCAATCCAAGCCAAAAACTTGGAATTGATGCTCCTACAAGGGCAAAAATCCGTCCGATTTGGTCCGGCCATTTCCCTGGATAACGGGCAGAGAGAATGCCTAGAGGAACGGATAGGCACACCATGACCAGGAGTGCTCCGAATGTAAGCTGAATGGTAATCGGCAAGCGTGCTGCTATTTCATTCCATACAGGCTTTCCGCTCATATAGGACGTGCCGAGATCCAGCTGCACGACTCCTGTCATCCACTGAACATACTGGACATAGATGGGCTGGTCAAACCCAAGGCTGCTGCGCAGCTTAGCCTGGTCAGCATCTGTAACGATCATCTCATCCGCATTTAAAATAGCGAGCACCGGGTCACCGGGCGCCATTTTCATTAGCCCAAAAGTAAAAATGGACAAGAAAAGAACGACCAGCACCAATTGCAAAAGCCTTTTTCGAATCAAGGACAGCACTTATTTCACATCCAGGGTATGGGTCAGAATATAGTACTCTTCTGCTGTTGGCTCCCAATTTGTGACCCGATTGTTCATGCCGACAATAATGTTGGGATAAACAGCATAGCTATGAGCAACATGTTCATTGATAATATGGGCGGCGTTCTTTGTTAACTCGGTTCTTTTCTCAGCATCAGTAGTTGTATTTAATTCTTGAATAACATTATTTAATGCCGGGATATTGATTTTCCCTACATTCAGTGCTCCCGCATCGGTGAAGGCTGTATTCAAGAAATAGCTTCCATCTCCACGTGGAGACGTATTGTTGCTATAAGTGGCCAGATCCCAGTCGGTGTTTTCTGCAAGGTGTGTATCCGCATTTTCAACGTTTTTGATTTCAATGGTTACGCCTGCTTTCGCAGCATCGGATTGAAACAGCTGGGCAATGAGCGGCAACTCCGGCCGCGCTTTGTAGGTGATCAGTTCAAGCGTAAGCGGCTTCCCGGCTTTTTCCATCAAGCCCTCTGCATTTTCTGTATACCCTGCCTCGCCAAGCAATTCTTTTGCTTTTTCAACATTCAGCTCCTGAACTTTATCCTCAAGGCCAAAAGGAAGAGCGCTGTTAAACGGGCCGTTTGCCGGTTCTGCATGCCCAAGCATAATATCATCCGCAATGCTTTTCCGGTCAATTAACAAATTAAGTGCTTGTCTGACTTTCACATCTGATACATTGGCACTTTGCTGATTAAACAAAATAAAATGCGCTCTAAGGCCTGGCACTGATTCCACCGTAAGTTCCTTATCCTGCTCAATCACTTCCATGCCTTCAGCCGGAAGGTTATAAACGATATCGGCTTCTTTAGACTGTAAAGCAAGCGCCCGCACATTGGCATCTTCATTAAATCGAATGGTCGCTCCGTCTATTTTAGGCTCTCCTGCCCAGTAGCTGTCATTTTTGCTCACCTGAACTTCTTGGTTAGGGATAAAGTTTTTTACTTTAAATGGGCCCGTGCCTACCGGGGCATTTTGAAACGCTTCAGGACCCACTTCTTTTTCCGCTTTCGTGTTTACAATGGATGTGTACGGATTGACCAGCTCAGATGGAAGAGCAGGATATGATTCTGTTGTCGTGATAGTAAGCGTTTGGCCCTCTGCTTCCATCGACTTAATTTTCAAGGAACCGCTAAGGGATTCATTTACATCCATGCTTCTTTCTAAGGATGCTTTAACCCCTTCGGCATCCAGTTTTGTTCCATCATGAAACATAATATCGTCACGAATAGCAAATTCCCACGTTATATTATCATTTGTCGACCAATTTTCAGCCAGCCAGCCTTCAAGATGTGAATCCTTACTGAGCTTTAGCAGGGTCTCTGTAACACCTGCACGAATGGGTGTAAAACCTGTATGAGGATCCATGTCGGAAGATTTAAAACTAAAAATCATCGCTATGTTTTTTTCTTCTTCGTTTGTTTTTGCCCCTTCTTTTCCTGAACTGCTGTCTTGAGATGAACAGCCTGCTGCGAAAAGAACAAACAAACTAGTTAACCAAACAAGCAGGTTTTTTGTGCTAAAAAAGGTCTTATCCATTTTTTTATCATCCTTCACTTTTTATAAGTAATGATTACGATTTAAACTATGTGTTTTAAATCGAAATTATTCCGTTTTGTATATTGGATATTATTACGTACTGTACTACAATTAGTCAATGAAAAATTACATAACTTATTTAGCTTGTGAGCTTTTCAATTGTTTGGCAGGCACTGCAGCGGGTTTTTTCTTCTTCATTGATAGAAAACAGCATGAGGCAATAATAAGCAGGCCTCCTATAACGGTATAAACATCAGGAACTTCCGTCCAAAATAAAAATCCCCACATAACATTAAATACAATTCCTATATAGCGGGTAATCTCAACAACCACAACGCTTTCATGCGTAAACGCTTTTGTAAGAAAAATCTGTCCAAAAAGCGAAACAATGCCTATGCATAACAAATAAAAAAGCTCGAGTGGAGATGGAATGACAAAATTCCCCCACATTAATGGAATAGAAACGACCACTCCCGTAGCTAAAAAATAAAAAACAATTTCATAAGAATGGTGCAGTTTGCTCAAATACCGAATAGAAGTAGCTGCTCCCGCAGCAAACAATGCACTTAAAACTCCAGCTAGCGCATAAATAGAATAAGACGAATAGTGGAACGGCTTGACTAGAAGAACGGCGCCTAAAAAAACAAGGGGCAGTACGTAAAACGTCTGTTTTGATATCTTTTCTTTTAAAAAGAGAGCAGATAAAATCAGGACGAAAACCGTTGATAAATGAGCTAAAATACTGGCATCTGCAAGCGGAATTTTAGAAATTGTATAAAAATAGGCTAACAGATACAAAGCACCAAGCATCCCCCTTATCAAAAGCATCGGAACACCTTTTGTGGAAAAACCCACTTTGCTATGGCGCATCATCAAATAAATAAAAATTGTTCCAATAAGGCTTCTAAAAAAGGCGACCTCGGCTACAGGAATAGTCATGCTCACTGCTTTGACCAGTGCATTCATCACGCTGAACACCAGGGAAGAAATAATGGCCAGAATTACACCGTTTTTCATTGGGTCCCTCCCCTTTGTTGAGTAAGATCTATCTTCTTTAAAGTATCAATTGCTGGATGAAAATTGGAGAAATCCACCCGGTTTTCCGTACTAAACTTCATCACTTCTTTCTCAAATGTCTGCAAGAGTGATAATGCTTGAGGCATTTGAATGCCTGCTGACTGGGCAAGTTCGTAAATGAGCTTCAACTTTTGATAGTCCTCTAGAGGAATTCTTGGAATGATCCACTTTCCACTGCTGTCTATCTCAGCATGTTTAAATGGGACAGCAGAAAAATCAAAGTATTTTCCTTTCTCGTCTGGAATAGCAAATGGATCAATAAGAATAGCTGAATATCTTATGTATAAAAGGTACTCTTGTTTTTCTTCACTGAAGGAATGAAACATGTCAATGTCTTTACGCGAAAGGGTCTCTTCATGAACCGGGTAATTATCATCATTTAAAAATTGCAGCAAATTAATAGGCTGTGCACCAAAATATTCAACCACAGCAGAAATTTCTTTCCAGAGACGGACCATTGCTCGTATCACGTGCTGAGTAATGGGGCCTTCAGGATAAATTTTATACATACATTTTAACGACTGCTCTTTTCTCAAAATTTGATTCATGGAAAAAGAATTCATAAATAAAGGTGGATGGACATACGTTGTGATGCTTTTGCTTTCCGCTTCGACAGGAGACGCAACAACTTGACATTGAATGCCTAAGCTTTCAATAAATTTGACGACGGGCTTTAAGCCCAAGCTATCCTTCTTGGATGAAGCTAGGTAAATTCGCTTTTTCAATGCTTTTGTCAGTACGGCAGAACTTTCTTCTTCACTTCTTTCATATTTAGTTGCCGCATAATAAGATGAGAAACTAATCACATCGATTTGTTCTATTTCTTTTTTAAAATGACGCTCAATCAGGAGATTTGATCCTATGCCGGGAGAGAGGAGGATCAATGTTTTTGCTTTTTTTAATTTTTTGAGTGACAGGCTTTTTATGACTTCAAGATAGCTGTCACTGGGCGTACAAATAATAAGTGTCTCCCAGCGGTCTTCTATTTCTTGAAAACCACCGTAAAAACAATCAAGCTTTGCCTCTCCACTGAGTTGGCGGTTTTGGCTTTGATACGTTGCTTTAAGCACTTGGCCATGCTTTTTAAAACTTTCTTTCAACCGGCTTGTGTGAGCTCCTGCCCGGTTGACAAGCCCAAGCTTATCGCTCCATCCCCTTGATAGATTCACAGCGATATTTACTGCTGCAGGCCCCGCGCCTACTATTAGTGTGCTGCCAAAAGGCGTTCCGTCATATGTACGAAAAATCATGTTTATCCCAGCTCCTTTCTTGCACAGTGGGTCTTTCCCTTTTTCAGGACAACAGTGTCATAGAAGTGATCCTTTTGCTCAATGCTTGAATAGTTCCATTCATCTGATAAATCTTGATCGAGAGGATAATTAAACATGGATTTAAGGCCGTTTCCATATCGGATAATCACTTTTGCTTCTTCAGAAAGCACAGACTTTAAGTCTTCAAGAACTTCAAGCTTGTTTTTGACAAGCGAAGCGATCATGACATGCGTCGCTCCCTTGATAAAGGATAATTCACTAACAGCTTCATTCGTAAAGGAAACCTTGGATTCGAGGCCCGTTAGCTCCGCTATATTTTTGCCCATCTCAACCGCCTCCAGATCAATGTCGAGGCATATAATTTCAGCGCCTGTCTGCTTCGCAATGGTTAAAGCTGAAATGGGGAATGCGCCTGAACCTATAAAAACGATTTTTGAATTCCTGTTAATCCCAAACGATTCCAGTTCGTTTTTTACCGATTCACATAAGGCAGACATGTATCTAGAGATATCTGCCCGAGCATTGACTGTACAAGATGATTGGTATTTTTCAATCATGCATATTGCTTTTGAGGAGGCTTCCCGAAGCTCTGCTGAATATTTTCTGATTTCCGCATCCTCCCCCCATCGTTTCCACTGTTCCCCATTCTCTTCACTGACAACAAACTTTGAAAGATCATCAAGCTTGTTTGTAAGCAGGTCATAACAATATTTGCTTTCTTTTATGTAAGCTGAAAGCTCGTTTAATTCATGGCGCAGCATTTTAATGGAAACTAAAAATTCATACTTGTCAGACATTTTTTAATCCTCCCACTCTATAAATCGTAATAATTACGATTTGTAGAGTAACATTCCCTCCCTTTTCAAGTCAATCAAGTTGTTGCAAATTAGTTAAATATACCCTAAAAACAAAATATTTCTGGTTGCCAGTTTTCGCTTTTTAATCTGCCAATAAGATGTTTGGTTCTTATAATGAATTTCGCGTAAAAGTGTACCAATACACAATGTTGGTAGAAGAAAGGCACTTAATACAGTGGCTGTTCTTCTACATTAACTCTTGTGATAGTTAAAACTCATAAATAGACGACAAATTTAGTCAAAGGACATTTGTTGCTATTCACCGAACTTAAAACATACGTGAACAACATACTTGGAAACCTTATCGAAACCTGCCACACACCTTTAGAATAGCGTCATATTAAGCTTTTTGTAAGGAACATACGTTGAAACTTATCTTGAAAGGATGATGAAAATCATGACTCAAACGCAAGATCAATGTACTGAAAACCTAAGTGAAAACCTTGAGGAGATGCGCTTAACGGTGAAAGAAGCGGCTAAGTATGTAAATGAAAGTCCTGGTGTTGTCCGCAATTGGTTGAGGGAATTGAAGCCATACATCCCTACTGTTCAAGGAGAAAATGGGTACCACTACTTTGATAAGCCAGCATTGGAAAGGCTCATGCTGATCCGCCAATTAAGCAGAGATCAGAACTATTCCATCAAGCAGGTCGACTATTACTTTGCCACGGGTGAACTGAAAATTGAACCCGAGCCAATAGAAGAACGGTAACTACTCAGTCCATGCCTAATAGACCGCGCTCTTTGGCGCAGCCTGTCAGTTGAAAACAGCAGGCGCTTCGATCGTTTCCTTTAGCGTGTCAAGCAATGGCAGCCCCTGCTTGCGCACGGTTGATAAAAAAGAACGGATCGTCATGAAATCCCAGGCGCCCTTTTCACTTCGGAAGAGACCGGAAATCTTTTCTTTGACGCGGATCATGCGGAGATCCCGTTCCGCCTGGTTGTTATCGAACGGCACCCTTTGATTGTGAAGAAAACGAAGAATTTTTTCTTCATGGGCGATGAGACGGTCCAGCATTTTGCGCGCCGGCGTGCGTTTCAAACTTTTACGCTGGGTGCGCTGATGCTCGGTCATGGAGACCTTCAGTGTATCACTTGCCCGGCAGACGATATCCCTGTATCGCTTCAAGAAAGCACTTGCTTTCTTTTCTGGGACAGCGAGCTTCGCTTCGCGGTACAGGTCCGCCGCCTTTTTCATCTCGATCAGAAGCTCATGCAGGTCATACGGCCCAGGGCTGATTTTCCTGTTCGTGCAGATACGTCAGTTCACGCAGGATGTGTGCATTGCACAGACCATGCCAGCAGCCTGTATACGTAAAATAAGACTGCCATTCATCATGGATAGCGATGCCCTGATAATCAGGCAGAAAACCAATTTCATTCATTGCTTCGCATCTTCGTTTCGAATGCAGCGCATAAAACGTTTCATCTGGTGTCGAATACACATGAACCCACTGGCGTTTTGGCAGGACATCCATGCCGGTTTCGTCCATATGGACGACTGGGGAAGAAAGAATCACTGACCGGATTTCTTCCACTTCCGGCTCAAGGGACAACGCTGTCCGCTGGAGGATATTCGAGAGCGTTCCCTGGCTGATCGTTTGCCCAAACAAATCCCGCATGACTTCCACTGTGCGTTCATAAGGAAGTAGCTGTCCGTGATGTAAATAAACAAGAAGCGACTGAACCCCGCTTCCATATTGGATACAATTGCGGACGTGCCCAGGGAATGTCCCTTTCTCTATCGAACGGCAGCACGGGCACTGCCTGCTCCGCCTGGTGTTCTGTTACTTCTAATGACAAGGGAGGCAGGTCCCAGACTTGGCGCTTTTCAAGCGCCCGTACCGGCTGACTTGATAAGTCGGTGCCGCACTTGGAACACGATGAGACAGGATAGCCAATTTCATAGTCCGGCTGACTTGAAAAAGGCAGGTGATGCCCGGAGTGGCCCGACTGTCCACCAGAGGATTTACCGCTGGGCTTTCGTTCACTTTTTGTGCGGCGGACTTTTTTAAAACCATCCGAAGATGGTGGCTTATGACTGTTGCGGCTGTTTTTGCCAAGCGGCTTTTCCAGTTCTGCCACGCGTGCTGTCAGCTGTTCAATGAGAATAGCTTGCCGTTCGATAATGGCAAGCAGCTCTGCTTTCGATAGTTTCTCTAGTGACATGATCCAGACCCTCCTTTCGTTCAGGTATTTTTAAAGAATTACCCATAAAATACAGAATGTTAAACAGGGTCTGAGTAGTTACCAATTTACGCACAAAAAAGAGCCGTCAGCATAATGCCCGGCCCTCTTCTTTACTCTTATTCCTTTCCAGCAATACTTTATTTTAAAAATTCATCCGGGATTGCCCGCCATCTACATTGATACTAGTTCCTGCCATCCAAGAGGCTTTATCAGAGGCTAAGAAAGCAACAACATTCGCGATTTCTTCAGGCGTACCGAAACGCCCCGCTGGAATTTCATTTTTAATAAACTGTTTAATGCCCTCCGGATTCTCTTCAAGGCGTTTTTTCCAATTTCCGCTTTCATGCAAAATGCTTCCTGGGGCAACACTGTTCACACGAACCCCATCAGAAATCACTTCATCCGCCAATGATTTGGTAAAGCTGATTAGTGCAGATTTTGCATTGTTATATGTAACTTTGCCGCCACTTTCTCTTCCAAATATAGAAGTAATGTTAATAATCGATCCTGCATGATTTTTTTTCATATGCTCCACCGCTAATTTGCTTAAATGCACAGCTGAAAAATAATTCAGCTCCATTGCTGAATAAAACAAATCCATTTCCGTTTCTGTCGCTTTTCCGCCATTGCTGCCGCCTGCATTATTGACCAGAACGTCGATCGTTCCTCTCTCTTTCACAAAAGATTGGATCAGTTTTTCCCGCTCATCAACCTGTGAAATATCCGCTTGAAAAATGGACAGGCTACCGCCAATCTCTTCTCTCGCCGTTTCTAACGCTTCCATTCTGCGGGCAACGATCGAGACGTTCGCTCCCTCTGAGACAAACACTTTAGCAATCGCTTTGCCAATGCCCATAGAACCGCCAGTAATAAGCACATTTTTTCCTTGTAATTGCAAATCCACCAAACCAGCTCCGTTCATTCGAGTTATCTTTCATTGTTTTTTTATATTACACGCTTTCCCTTCTTTCTGTCCAAAGACTCACATTGAATCATAGGCTCTTACTTCTTATTTCAGCTCCATTCCACTCCATTGCTGCCACAGTGTAATTTTTTTCGCTGAAATTCTAACCCACGATCCAGGTTTTATAGATTCTGCTAATGTGTACACGTGGTCCTGGTAAATCAGCCGATGATTTGCTTTTACTTGCCCAATCCTTAAATCAATAAATGGAAACTGCCGATTCATATTTTTTATATAGTATGTACCATCTTGTTCTTCAAATACTTCATTACCTTCTGCATTCGAAGGCATGCCAACTGCAAAATCTTTATAGGCGAGCTCGGTTTGAATAATTTGTTCCTTAGATAAACGATACGAGTCCACTACATCCGATAGGTGGATGGAGTGTGTGTACTTTATTTGAAAGGTTTCGTTCTTTTTCAACAGTACGTATGCAAGTAATTGTTCTTGATTCTGGTAAGTGACAGCAATTACTTGTTTATAAGGAAAGTAAAACAGAAAAGCGATGAGCAGCAGGAGTATACAGAGCACAACAAAACGTTTAAATACGTTCAGACTCATAAATAGCCACTCCTTCAAACTTAAAAATCCATATTATTCTAAAAACGAAATCGATAGGCCGCCTGTGCGACCTACCGACTTTAAAAGATATTTAGTTTGCAACACCTATTTCTTCAAAATATTTAGCTGCACCAGGGTGAAGCTCCATATCTCCGAGTCCTTCCAGTGCCGTTTCAGGTGTCATAAATTCTCCCTTGGCATGCGTGATTTGGTCTGTGTTTTCATATAACGCCTTTGTCATCTCATACACTAAATTTTCATCTAACTCTTTTGTCGCCACAAGCATGGCTTTAACAGCAACCGTTTTGACATCAGATTCGATTTTGTAAGTGCCGCTTGGAACCGTGTCTTCTGCATAGTACGGGTATTTTTCAACCAGCTCTTGAATTTTGTCATCCGCAATGGGAACAATCACCACATCATTTTGGGCGGACAGCGCTTCAACAGCACCTGTTGGCGTACCAGCTGTTATAAATGCTGCATCAATATTCCCAGCCTGAATTCCATCAGTAGATTCATCAAAAGAAAGGTTTTGTGCTTTAATGTCTTTGTCTGACATTCCATAGATTTCAAGAATTTGCATAGCATTAATGTAAGCGCCTGATCCAGGTGCACCCACAGATACTGTTTTTCCTTTTAAGTCATCAACGGATTGAATGCCGCTTTCCGCTGTCGTGACTAGCTGGACCGTTTCAGGATATAAAGAAGCAATTGCCTGGATATTGTCAATTGAATCTCCTTCAAACATTTCTTTTCCTTCAAGCGCATAGGCGGCAATATCTGTTTGTGAAAAAGCGAGCTCCGCTTCTCCAGCTCTTAATGTTTCCATATTTTCAGCAGAAGCACCTGACGTTTGTGGCGTGATATTCGCTTCTGTGTTATCTGAAATAATGTTCCCTATTTGCCCGCCCAGCGGATAATATGTACCCCCAGTGCCGCCAGTCAGTAAACTTAAATCTTGGCTTGGACTTTCTCCCCCGCCTTCATCACCAGTATCACCTGATCCCTCTTCATTACCGCCGTTGCAGGCAGCAACGATCATCGTAAGCAGCAAAATCATGACAAATAAAAAGTTAAGACGAAATTTCTTCATGAATAAATCCTCCTTTTTCCCATAATGTAGGCAGAAATACTCCTGCCTAAGAACCAATAAAACTTGTCATATATAGTTACAACGGAAAAGAGCAGAACCTTAATTCACCCCTGCCAATTCCATGTGTAATTCAAAAACGGGTGCATTTTCCATATAATTCCAAAATAAAAGAGACGAATTTCATATACGCGTGTATTACAATTTCACATTGAGCTAATTAGTTCTTTCTAGGTTTCGGTTACTTGTATCTTTGCCACCCTTGTCTTTTTTTTGTACATATTGCAAAACAAGCAGCACAGCAAACGTAACGAGCCCTACAATATCTGAGATCGTTTCAGGATAGATTAAGAGCAGCCCTACAATGGCGGCAAGAATTCTTTCCACCCAGTGCATACTTCTGACCCAGTACCCAATAACCCCTGCCCCGATGGCGATCATCCCTGTCATAGCTGTAAAAACAACCCACACTGTTTCTATCCCGGTTGTGTTAATCATCAACATTTCCGGGGAGAGAACAAAAATGTAAGGGATAATAAATGCAGCTATGGCCAGTTTTGCAGATTCCACTCCTGTTTTTATCGGTTCTCCGCCTGAAACACCCGCTGCTGCAAATGCAGCCAGCGCAACCGGTGGCGTAATATCTGCAATAATACCAAAATAGAAAACAAATAAATGTGCTGATAGATCAGGTACACCAAGCAAAATCATTGCTGGCGCTGCTATTGTAGACGTTATGACATAGTTTGCGGTTGTTGGTGAGCCCATACCAAGAACAAGCGCCGCAACCATTGTCAGCATAAGTGTAGGAATCAAGTAGCCGCCAGCCAAATCAATTAATCCATTTGCCAGCTTGAGGCCCAACCCTGTTTTCGTGACAATTCCCACAATGATGCCGGCTGCTGCAGTGGCAGCAGCAACCGCAAGTGCTGTGCGAGCTCCGTCTACTAATGCATAAACGATATCCATTACTTTCATGCCTGCATCCTTATTAATAAAACCCACAATGATCGAGATAAGAATGGAATATAAAGCTGCATGTGTAACCGTTATATTTGACATAAGCAAAACAACGATTGCAATAATTGGAATAAGCAAATAAATCTTGCCAAACACTTCTTTTCTGCTTGGCATTTCTTCTTTTGTTAATCCGCGCAAGCCAAGTCTCTTTGCTTCAAAATGGGTCATGATCCAAATGCCGGAAAAGTAAAGAATAGCTGGGATAATGGCTGCTTTCGCTATATCCCAATAGGTAATTCCGTTTCCAATAAACTCAACCATTAAAAAGGCCGCCGCCCCCATTATTGGCGGCATTAATTGGCCGCCTGTTGAAGCTGATGCTTCTACGGCTCCAGCAAATTCCTTCTTATATCCAAGATTTTTCATCATTGGAATGGTAAATGCTCCTGATGTGACAACATTCGCAACAGAGCTTCCGCTGATCGTTCCTTGAAGGGCACTTGAAAAAATCGCAACCTTTGCCGGACCCCCGATGCTCCTGCCGGCAATGGCTATCGAAAGGTCGTTAAAGTATTGACCCACGCCTGTTCGAATAAGGAAGGAACCAAATAACAAGAATAGGAAGATAAATGTAGATGAAACAGCTAATGGAGTTCCTAAAATTCCCTCTGTTGTAAAAAACATTGTTTGAACCATGCGTTCTAATGTTAGACCGCGATGGGACAAGAATCCTGGCATATACGATCCAAAAAGCCCGTAGAGAATGAAAAGCAAAGCAATAACCATAATTGGCATTCCTACAGTACGTCTAGTCGCCTCCAGCACGAGCAGAATAGCTGTCAAACCAACTGCAAAATCCAGCGTGTTTAAACGGCCGATACTCATGACCAGGTCCTCAAAAAATAATGGCCAATAGGCGCCTATACCAATACTAAGAATCGCTAAAATTATGTCATACCACGCAACTTGAAGCCTTTCTTTTCGACGCTTTTTTCGCTTTGCAGGAAAGAGCAAAAAAATTAAGGAAAGAGCAAACCCTAAATGTACTGTCCGCTGAATTTGAGCGGTAAAAACACCAAAAACAGCTGTATAGAGCTGAAATAATGAAAAAGCTAAAAGACCAAAAAAGACAATATAACCTAATATACCTGTTAATTTTCTTGTTCCCGCTTCGGGATCGTATTTTTCTAATAGCTTCTGTTGTTCTTCCTCTGTTAAATACTTTGCTTCTTTATCAGCAGTCAACTCATTCTCACTCCTTTCAACCGTTTCACCATGAAACGCCTTCAATTTCCTTTGTTCTTTTTACATCCCTTCATTTTTATTACTTTGAAGGATTGAACATTTTTTACAGTTTTAACTATAGGTTAACAGAACTATTCAGAACACTGTTTTGTGAGATTTTCTTACATAGTTTTTCACTAGTATATGTTTGTTTGACCGCTGTTTTCCAGAAAAGATAATTTTATTTTAATGAAGTTAAAAATAAAAATGCCTAGAAGAAAAATTTCCTCTAGGCATTTCAGACTGTAGATAAACTCGAATGAATTCGAGATTGCCTGTAGTCTTTTTGTTTTTTACAATAGTAATAAGATATTTTGGCTGAGGTGATGGAAAATGATGACGAGAAACAACCAGACAGAACGAGACCAACTAGAAGTAATTGCACTGGACCAGCTGGTGCCGCAGGACCACCTTGTACGGAAGCTTAAGACGGCAATTGATTTCTCCTTCATTTATCCATTGGTGGAAGATTTGTATTCGAAGCTTGGGCGTCCAAGTATAGACCCGGTTGTCCTGTTTAAGATGACCTTTATCCAGTATGTGTTTGGCATCCGCTCCATAATCTTCTGCAAATAGATCATCGTTGTCTCAATTTTTTCATGACCAAGTGCACGCATGATGGTATACACATCACTGTTATTCATATAGCTGATAATTGCAACACTATACCAAAAATAATGTGGCGTAATTCGTTTTTTGCGTGCCTGGATAGACAAAATTGGCACCTGTGCGTTCTCGTCTCCCAGCATCGTCGCAAAGTAAGACGGGCGAAATGCTGTCCACCAGCTGTTTGGCAACAGTGGTTCATCGCTGTCCCTTGGAAAGTCTGCCGCAAGAAGCCGCATTTTCCGGCATAGCACAATGCTATCCATCACTTTATCACGAAGCGGTATATCCCGCTGCTTATTTCCCTTCCCGATCACATACAGGTAATAGCCGCCAAGGATGGGATCATAACGAACGCTTGATACTTTCAGACGGCACAGTTTGTCATTCTGCATTTCGGTTCCCACCACTACATGAATGAGGCCTGAATAGTATCGGATTGCGATCTTGAAAAGTGTAGAACTTGGATTTGATGGTAAAATAGGAATAACAAATTAGGCGGGAGAAATCTTTATGAAAATTAAAACCGTTGGCACTTGGGACGATGAAATTTGGCAGGACGTGAGCCCCCTTTATATGGAGGCATTTGGAGATAAGGGAGCCAAGCCGGTTAAGATCATCAAAAATATGTTTGCACAAGGAATGGCCGAGCTTCATGTGGCGTACAACGAGTCGGCAGCGGTTGTTATGGCTCTCACAGGGAAGCTCGTATCTGACCGGGTGATGATTATCGACTATTTGGCTGTATCTGAAAAAGAGCGAGGCCATGGACTTGGCAAACACTTTGTTGATTACCTGCGACAGAAAGCAGGTGATGAGGGATATCAAAAATTAATTATTGAGGCTGAGTCAGAGGAAACACCAGATAATAGAAGGCGTATCCACTTTTGGCAATCATGCGGCTTTCTTCTCACAGAGTATGTCCATCACTACATCTGGGTGCCGGAAACCTACCAGGCTATGTACCTTCCCCTCATTGCTGATTCTAGGAAGGTGACGGGAGAAGAATTGTTTGGGTTTATGAATACCTTTCACCGGCTGTCGTTTCGTGGAGGCGGGCAGGAGGAAGGTTAGGGGTTTCTTCTCCTGGCTGGCTAAATCGTTTTAACTAATTGAACATAAAAAGAGCAACCGGTGTAGGCTGCTTCATTAAGAAATTAGGAATACTATTGAAAAAGTCCATCTTTCCAACAACTGCAGCTTAATTGCTTTAAACTGTTATCCTATTTTTAGATGCTTTATTCTTACTCAACATTTATGCCCCTTCCAAGGGTCAAAGTCGGTAGCCTCACAGCAAGCAGATGGTTGAGATTTAAAAACCTTAAACAAAAACCCCGCAGAGAATTTGCATCACTCTGCGGGTTTTGTTATTACTCTCATTAGGATAAAGCTGAATATCTCTGTTTTTAAAAAGGAAACTGTCTTGTTTTCGTTTGAACAGATACCCACTTCATTACGGTGAATTCATCGACCACCCATGGGTTTCCAAACCGGCCAAGACCGCTTGCTTTATTGCCGCCAAACGGAATATTCGGAGCGTCGTTCACGGTCTGGTCATTAATGTGCGTCATGCCTGTATCAAGCTGCAGGGCAAACTGCTCCCCTTTTTCAAGATCGCTCGTGAAGATGGCGGAACTTAGGCCGTGGTCAGTATCATTTGCCATGGCAATGGCTTCGTCATCGCTTTCTGCCTTAATAATCACCGCAATTGGACCAAATAATTCTGACTGGGCGAGCGGTCCGTTGTTTTTTACATCTGTAAACACATACGGAGTCAGAACGTTTCCGTCACGTTTTCCTTCGAGAGCCACTGTCGCGCCTTCTTGTTTGGCAGCTTCCACAAAGCCAAGCGCTTTTTCCACTTGCCGCTCATTCACAAGCGGGCCAATAACGGTATTCGGGTCCTGCGGATTGCCGGCAGGAAGCCCCTTGGCCCGTTCGACGAATGCTTCTACGAAAGCATCATACTTGTCCTGGTGCACAATGATTCGGTTAATAATCATGCAGATTTGCCCCTGGTGAATAAACTTGCCGAAAATAGCGGCATTGACAGCTTGTTCAACATCGGCATCCGACAGAACAATAAACGGGCTGTTCCCGCCAAGCTCCAGTGCGACACGTTTTAAATGGCGTCCGGCAATTTCACCAATGCGGCGGCCAACGCCCGTTGAGCCTGTGAAACTAATCAAGCGTGGAACAGGGTGCTCCAGCATGCTTTCTCCAATTTCTTCAATGTCGGTTAAAAGCATATTGAAAACGCCGGCAGGAAGGCCAGCATATTCAAATGCCTTTGCCAGTATCACACCGCCAACAAGTCCAACCTGGATATCGGGCTTATGAACCACCGCATTGCCGAGAGCAATAGCCGGCGCAATCGTCCGCATAGATAGATTCATTGGGAAATTAAAGGGCGAAATCGATGCAATGACGCCGAGCGGTAAGCGGTAAATTCGGTTTACTTTACCGTCCACACTTGCAGGTACTTCTCTTACGCTGCCCACTTCACCTGTATAGTTAAGCGCTTCTTCAAGTATTTCAAGGGTAAGGTGAAGCTCCACATTCCCTTTTAAAATGGTGCCGCCTGTTTCACGGCTCACAAGCTGAACAATTTCTTCACGGTTTTCCTTTAAATATTGGGCTGCTTTTTCAATGACGTTTTTCCGCTTCTCCACGGAAGACTGTGCCCATGCTTTCTGGGCTTGTGCGGCTGTTTGAAACGCTTCTTCCATTTGTGCCTTTGTAGCAAGCTTTACCTCTGCAATGACAGAATTGTCATACGGATTAAGATCTTTGTAAATACGTGTACTTTCTCCTTCGACCCATTCTCCATTTATATAACTTTTTGTCCATGTCTCAAATTGTTGCATTCTAGATCCTCCCTTTATGTAAGCCTATTCACTATAATAATCCAAATAGATAACTGAATGAACTGGTTAGATATTATAGGAAGAAACTCCTGGTTGTCAATAACCTCTTTTATACTTAGGCAACTAATATGGAAAATTTAGATTTCTTTTTTTCGAATACCCTGATCCATAAAAGTGGGGTAAATCGGTGTTTATTAAGAATATAAAAAACTTTGCCTTATGTGCGCATCTATTTTTGTTCTTCAATCAAATATTTTTTGGACATATCAATCGCGTCCTGTAGAGATTGATTGATCTCTTCTACACCGTTTCTTTGATTGTCCCCGACCTGGACGACTTCATGAACGGAATTGGAGATTGATTCAACCACTTGTTGAATTTCATTCAATGACGTATCAATGACGGATGTAAATTCAAAAATATTTGTTGATAATTTCTGAATTTCACTGGCTACGACATCAAAGCCCTTTCCGGCTTCCCCTGCTCTCGCTGCTTCTATTCTTGCATTAATTCCAAGTAATTGTACTTGTTTTGCGACATAATTAATCGTCTCAATCACTTCAAAAATTTTCCCCAGCTTCACTTCTGATTGTTTTTGTTCCTCTGCCAGAGTATTGCTTATGGCTACCAAAGAACTCGCTCCTGCACTGATTTGATCCATATTTGAAGAAACTGAAGAAAATGACTTCTCGACATTTTCTTGAAATTCTTTTAGTATTTTTTCATATTTTGTCTCCAGCGCAATGCCGAGCCCTCCAATTACCTTGTTATTTTCATCACGGATGGGCATAACTCCGGCAGTCAATGATAGATTATATAAATGCTCCGGAATTTTAACCACAAGCTTTTTATTTTCTCTCACCGCCGCTGACAAAGGGGTTTGAGGATTAACGGTTTCCCCTGCTTTAATTCCTAGATCAAAATTTTCTCCAGGGAACGCTCCCAAACATACACTTTCTTGGTCAATCACTGTGATATTCGAATCGATCGGTAAAGTGTTTTTTATAATAGGGATTGTAAATAAAATTTTCTCCAGTATAGGATGGATATGATGATTCATTTAGTAGTCTCCTTCGACATGTTATAGCCCTATCATACTTATCTATCGGTTTCTTTTTTTATTTTTTTAATCTTTTATTATGTATACCTTTATCTATTTTATTATAATTGCCATGCCAAAAATAAAATGATTTGTCGTATTAAGATATATATTAAATAAGTTAATCAGGCTTTTATCCTGCACAATGCGGATATAATTACACTGGCAATAATATTATCATAATGGAAATCGCTACTATTTAATAGGGTTTTTTAAGCGGATATAAAAGAAATGA
Source organism: Domibacillus sp. A3M-37 (assembly GCF_024213455.1). NCBI lineage: Bacteria > Bacillati > Bacillota > Bacilli > Caryophanales > Bacillaceae > Domibacillus > Domibacillus sp. A3M-37. Next base: position 45,275 of record NZ_JANAVL010000018.1, read on the forward strand.
ATGGGAGAAGAAAAAAGCAATCATATTTAGGGAGGGAATGAGATGAAAGCAATCAATACCATGGCAAAGATGCAGGAATCAGCCATATTCCTCGCTCAAATAAAAAGGGACACGCACCCTTTTATTCCGGTATACTGGAAAGAAAAAGCAATAAAACTGTTGGTATTGATGTTGGCTTAAAAGACTTTGCCGTTCTCTCAAATGGGAAAGTGTACAAAAAACCAAAATTTTTTAGAACATTAGAAGAGAAGCTGGCCAAAGCACAACGCATTCTTTCCCGCCGCCAACGCCTGGCCATTCAGCAAAAAAGACCTTTATCAGAAGCGAAAAATGTACAAAAACAGCGTATGAAAGTGGCGCGTATTCATGACCAGATTGCGAATGCACGGACTGATTACTTGCAGAAAATCACGACCGAGATCATCAAAAACCACGATGTCATCGGAATTGAGGACCTGAAAGTGTCAAATATGCTGAAGAACCGTACATTATCCAAAGCAATCAGCGAAGTTTCCTGGTCGGAATTCCGCACGATGCTGGAATACAAAGCAAAATGGTACGGCAAGCAGGTGGTCGCTGTCGATCCTCGTTATACTTCCCAAAAGTGCCATTCGTGTGGTCACACAGCAAAAGAAAATCGTCAAACACAAGCGGCATTTATTTGTGTTTCCTGCGGTCATTTCGAAAACGCGGACATCAATGCTTCCCGGAATATCCATGATTTAGCCATTGTTTAGTAACACAATTTGTTTTTTCGCAGGAGACTTGCTACAAAGTCATTTGTACTGCCAACCGTCGGAATGACGGGCGTAGCCTAATGACCTAATGAATTAGGGACCGATAGGTTTCTTTACTTAGGAATCCCCCATGTTCAACGAACGTAGTGAGTAACTGGGGGTAATTCAAACTTTAGCTTCTTGATATAGAATACATCGTGATGCCAATATTCCGAGTTATCATCAATCAAAACAGCCTTTGTGCTGCTCATAAAAACAGGGCTGCTCAAAAATCAGTTTTCACCGACTTTTGAGGCAGCCCACTTCTTATTTCCAAACATCATTCGCAATGCTTACAACGTGGCGCACTTTTGCCCATTGCGCTTCTTCAGTAAGCAAATTGCCTTCTTCCGTAGATGCAAATCCGCATTGCGGGCTTAAGCATAACTGCTCAAGCGGCGCCCACTTCGCTGCTTCTTTAATGCGTGCTTTTACGGCTTCAGGATCTTCAAGATCACCATGTTTTGACGTAATCAATCCGAGCACGATTTTTAAGCTTGGACGATTGACGAATTTCAATGGTTCGAATCCACCTGAACGCTCATCGTCAAATTCGAGGAATAAACCATCCACATCCAGACCGCCAAAAATAACTTCTGCTGCTGCATCATAACCGCCGCTTGCTGTATAAGTTGATTTAAAGTTGCCTCGGCAAATGTGCATCGTAATAACCATGTCTTCCGGTTTTTTCGCAATCGATTCGTTAACCGCACGCTGGAATGTGTGCAGAAGCTCATCCGGATTTTGGCCGCGCGCGGCAATTTGCTCTTTTCCTTTTTCCGAGAAAAAGACAGCCCACGCTGTATCATCAAGCTGCAAATAACGACAGCCTGCATCATAAAACGCTTGAATCGCCTTTTGATATGCTGCAACAAGATCCTGTAAAAGCGCTTCATGATCCGGGTATACTTTTTCATCAATCGTCCCACGGAAAAAAAGCATATTCGGGCTTGGAATCGTGAATTTTGCGGCATGATCTCCCTTGATGCTATGCAAGAATTTATAGTCTTCGATCATTGGATGATTCGTGAAATCGACTTTACCGGTTACTTTGATGCCATGTGCTTTCGTCTGCACACCGGCAAACTGAATGCCCGCTTCTGTTTCGTACAGTTCCACGCCGTCGAGGCCTGCCAGAAAATCAAAGTGCCACCATGCACGGCGCATTTCACCGTCTGTTACGGCTTGCAAGCCTGCTTCTTTTTGTTTTTCAACGAGACGAATAATTTCTTCGTCCTCAATAGAACGCAGCTGTGCCGCTGAGATCTCTCCATTGTCCTTCTGTAAACGCGCTTCCTTTATACGCTCGGGGCGCAGGAAACTGCCGACGTGATCGGCGTAAAATGGTGCTTTCATTTTTATCAAACTCCTTTCATTCCATAGATTATCATTTAGAAAGAAAAAAAGAAATGATAGATGACATTCAAATCCACGCTTACTGCTTGAAGAGGCAACAAATGCGGAAATTTAAGCGGTCCAACATTTTAGCAGCAGGTAAAGCGTAGCAAAGGAGAAAGGCTTATGCTTAAACAACTGTCTGCACGCCAGGAAAAAATGCTCCAGTTTATAGATGATTATGTAAGTGCAAAAAACTATCCCCCGTCTATTCGTGAAATAGGTGACGCGGTTGAGTTAAAGTCTTCTTCCACAGTAAGAGGCCCTCTTGATCATTTAAAGGCGTCTGGATATGTGACCTGGGAATAGGGAAAACTGCGGACATTGAATGTGGTGAAACGAAGCGCCATAATCTCAATGAAATTAAATGCTTAATATACAAAAGGAGCGATAACAGCATGAAAACTGTTATTGCCCCTTCTTTTTTAAACTTTCTAGATTCCAAAAGTGCCAATACCTCATAATTAGTGTAAATTTTAACCATTTACGGTACAATAATTGTTAGTGGTTTCACTTGTCAAACAGGCAGGTTATATGACTAAAGGGGGAACTTATCTTGACAGAAGTGAATGTAAAGCATATTGATGCGTTTAGTTCCATTCCTAATAAAGGGAATCCAGCTGGTGTTGTATTAAATGGCGAGGATTATACAGAAGAACAGATGTTAACCATTGCAACGGCAGTAGGCTTCAATGAAACAGCTTTTGTTGTTTCTTCGGAGGTTGCTGATTTTCGCATCCGTTATTTTACACCTGGACATGAAATAAATTTATGTGGTCATGCGACAATGGGGACGGTTTATGCTTTAAGAATGAATAGCTTACTAGAACAATCAGATTTTACAATTGAAACAAATGCAGGTGTACTGCCTATGCATATTCGTGAAGAAAATAATCAATTGCTTATCACGATGCAACATGCCAAACCTGAGTTTCAATCATTTAGTGGTTCAAGATCCGATTTAGCAGCATCAATCGGATTACGGGAAGAAGATTTACATTCAAAATACCCAATTGTTTATGGAAGCACAGGAATTTGGACGTTAATTATACCAATTAAAGAGTTAGCCAGCTTCGATAAAATGAATCCAGTGGCAGAAAACTTTCCGAGTGTTTTAAAAGAAATGCCAAAAGCTTCTTTGCATCCGGTCTGTTTTGAAGTTCGGGATGATGAAAATGATATACATGCCCGTCACTTTTCATCCCCTTATTCGGGTACAATTGAAGATGCCGTTACCGGAACGGCTTCAGGTGTGATGGGAGCGTATTATAAAACCTTTGTAAACAAAGACACCCGATTACCAAAGACACTCATCGTGGAACAAGGACATGAAATCAATAAAGATGGACGGGTATATGTGCATGTAAAAGGAGAACAAGAGCCATTAGATATCTCTATCTCAGGTACGGCTGTTTACGTTAAGAATATTGTGGTTGAAATTGAATAAGTGTACATATAGCAGCTGAACGTTTGATTAATGAATGAAACAACTTTATTATTCATTTTTGAAATAGTCATGATTTGATTTATTGAAATGTAAACAATTTTAAAGAGCCTTACCACACACAAATTGTAGGAAGGCTCTAACATTTCCGATAAAATTAAACGACTTTATTATCTCTAAACACGTTTTTCGCGCGAGATTCGCCGGTGAATATGCCCCTTTCTTTTTCGTATGCGGGCGGCTTTCCTCCATAAGCCAGGGACTGGTAGCGGCGCAGGTGCCGCTGCGCCAGACACTTTTTTAGTTTCAACCTAGTATGTTTAATATTAATAAAATAAGCTTTGCGCCAAATTAACATTTTGTAAGTTTACGCAATCACTTATCTTGAAATTAACTTGTATAAGAGCATCATTATAATGAATCAGTTAAAAGTTGTTAGTATGATAGCGTTGATTAGTTTAATTTGGGGTTACTTATGGGTTACCGTGAAAATTGGTTTAGAAGCTATGCCGCCTTTTTTCTTCGCATCGCTAAGACTTCTAATAGGCGGTTTTGTATTATTTATTTTTTTATTAGTAAAAAGACAGAAAATATTACCCCAAAAAAAACGAGTGGGCTCCATTTTTCTATTTAAGTTTATTAATGTGCATCGGTTTTAATGCCATATCGATCTTTGGTATGAAATTCGTAGATTCAGGTCTAGCATCTGTTCTTGTTTATACAATGCCTATCATGATTACCTTATTCGCGCATTTCTTTTTGGACGAACATTTAACGTTGAATAAAGTCATTGGCCTCGTTGCCGGAGTAATTGGTCTTTTATTCATAATGGGGCCACACTTACTCCATTTATCTTGGAATCTCTCTTTAGTAGGGCAGCTAATTATTTTACTTTCCGCCTTTTTTTGGGCATGTTCTAGTGTATATACGAAAAAAATTGGTCATGCACACGATAAAGTTAAAATGACAATGTGGCAGCTGTTGATGGGGGGCTTATTCATACTCATTGTATCCTTAGGAAGTGAGCATGAGGCTATAGCGAGAATATCATTATCAACACCATCTGTATTAGCTTTGCTCTATAATGGTATCCTGGGATCAGCTGTAGCATTTGTCGTCTGGAATTGGGTTCTAGGCAAAATACAGGCAACTATTGCTTCTATTTCTTTAATGTCGGTACCTTTACTTGGATTGTTTTTCGGCTGGCTTCAATTAGGTGAACAAATAACTAGTAATATATTAATCGGCGCTGTCTTTATCTGCCTGGGCATCCTCTTTACATCCATTCAGATAAAAAGTAAAAAACTGCTAAAGGTAGTCAACAGTTCGTCCATACTATATATTAAAAGCCCCGGCTGCCTTAGGCAGCCGGGGCTTTTCCAACACAACGTAATTGCATTTATGTTGCTTTACTTTTTGTTAAATGCAGCAAGCATTTAACTGTCATTCCATGTGACAAACCAGCTTTTTCAGATGTCACACCGTATGCCAAACAGCCTTTTTTAAGTGGCACACGATGTGACAAAATCAAAATTTCGTGATATCACGAAAACACTAGGCAGAGCCTAGTCTAACACGGGAAGTGATAGCACGTTTTCCTTATGCTCTTCCTCACTTTTTTTATCTTGAGACCCTTTATTTATAGGCTGCTTATATTTAAGCAAGCACTCGTTTTTGGATGAATTGATACAGGTCTTCTATTTCCTCTTTTTCTTCTTTTTCTATTTGGTACACTTCCAAATACACATCCACTACTTCTCTCAACTTTTGCAAAAATGTTTCAAAATCAACGATCACTTCTGCTGCCCAATCATCCATACCCATAGAAAAACGGACGCCTTCTCCAAAATACTCGCTGTTCCCTTCAGGGTTTTTTTGAGAGAAATGACATCACTCATAATCTCTTGGAATACCATCCAAATTAGAAAAAGATATTAAAAGCTTTTTAAAGGATGCACGGCTGCCTAAAAAATTGTTATAGTATCTTTACATCACAACATATTTAAAATCCCAACTGACATATCTGTTTAAAGGGAGCATTTTAATTCCTCCTTTATAGTCTTTAATAACTAACCTTGATTACAGTTCTGATTTCATTAATAAAAAATTTAAAAAGTGTTTCATGTTATTTTTTTATTCTAAACCAGTTAAGGAAGGATCTTTTTTCTTCTTTTTCGGGCAATGCAGCCCGTTCTGCCTTTTTATCTTCAATCTTTTGATTAAGACTCTGCATCAGCATCCGATCGCGCTGCTCAATTGCTTCATTCATTTTCAGCTCTAATGCCTGGAACATTGCTTCACGTTCTTGTTCTACTGCCTTTTGAACGGCCGAATCAATCATTGCTTCTAAATCACGCATGGATAACGTTACATTCTCACCTTTTTCGCGTTCATCGAGAATATCGCCTAGCGTTTTTTGAGCGTTTTTTTTGCTCGATAAACTTTGATGCTACAGTCGTGACCGCATTTTCCATTGAGCCACCGTTATTTAAAATCATTTTACATTCGGATAACGCTTGAATATGCGTTCATAATAAATGCGCTGCCCCTTAGCATTCCGTTCGAAAAGGTAATGTTGTTTTTCAAGTTCGAGCGACCAGCGCCTTAGTGTATTGGGGTTTACACCTAAGTGCTGCGCGACCTCCTTTGCTAATGTGCCGTATTCTGTTGCGTTTTCCATGCGTTCACTCACCTCTTACTGCCATTCTACATAGGAACATCAAAATCTTTAAGCCTGCTCTTCATATTTCAGAAAAACGGCTGCTGTGATTTATCAAATTCATCAAATAAAAAACACCTGAAATCATTCAGGCGCTAATATTTGAGCTGCCTTTAGTCAGTCAAATATCTCCGTTCAAATAATCTATAATAATGGCCTTTCTGCTTGCTTCATCTACTGATGGCTCACCAGTTCTTTTATCGTACTGGATCGTTGCTTCCAACTTCTCAATGTATGCTCCCGTAGTAAACCCAATATTATCAGCTACGGTATATATAACTTTTTTTAAAGTCTCGTGATATTTTTTTTCATCACCTTCACATAAACTTTCAACGCCAATATAATCAATCAACGCCTTTATTCCAGATAACAAAATATCTATTTCTTCGGTTTCTTTACTTTTAATTTTAACCTGGACGTTATATTGTCCATCCTCTTGAATGTTGGTTTCAAGTTGCATTTCGTTGTACTTGTCCATTTAGTTTCCCCTCACTAAGTTTTTATTGAATTTGCTGTAAAAAGTCAGAAGAGCATAAGGAAAACGTGACCCCACTTCCTGTGTGGTACTAGGCAGAGCCTAGTGTTATCGTGGGTACACGCAATTTCCGTTTTGGCAAATAATTTGACACTTAAAATGGGGTTACTGTCAAAATTTTTTGACAGCAAATTCAGCCAAATGGCAAATTTTTTGACACCTAAAATAATGCCTTACAGTTCAAAAAAGAACGACAAAGAACAGCATTCTTTTGTGTATAGATCATAGGATTATCTAATTTTAAAAATTAGTTACACCCTAATTAAATGGCTATATGTACGACTCATAAACCGTTACTTTATTGCCTTTTAGTTCAAAAATTATATAATCATTACGGTCTTTTTTCAGGTAAAAATAATTTGCCTCTTTTTCTACTTTTTTTATCAAATCATTAATCCAATTTGGAAGTTCTTTTTTTGTTACTTCAAATTTTCCACCACTAATCCAAGAATTAGAAAGGTTTCTTATAGATTGAATATCATTTGATTTCTCATAATGTAATTCTGTAATTGTTTCTCCATCCCCATGAAATTCTCTCTCATTCTTGATCAGCGTTTCTTCAGCTGGATCAGGTATTACTAATCCCCAGTTTGTTTCAATCGTTTCTGCATATGTTGAAGATGTACCTGGGAAAAACCATTCTGGATAAAAGATAAAAGTACCAATCAAGAAAAGAATAGCTACAACAAATGCTGAAAGTATAATTTTCCACTTTTTCTTCATAACAGTAATGTCAAACCACCTTTCAAAAACAGCCTCATAAAATCAATATTGCAGGCTAGTTTCTCTTTTTTCTAGCAACGATTTTTGCTTGTTCAGTAGGGAAGTTCCTCCAACAAATAATCCAGCTTCCGTTCTTCCTTTGCGATTAATTCTTGAATTTCTGTGCGCCAATTTTTCATGCTGCCTGCTGATTCTTCTTCCGGATCTTCCAGCCAGTTAAAGATAGACGGGTGGCTAGAAAAAGACTCCTGGCGCTTCTGGCAGGTAAACATTTTGAGCAGCGTTCCGTAGAAATAGCCTTTAAAATCCTTCCGGATCTTCCGGTGTTTCAGGGCATAAACAGACTGTTTCAGGGCATCAATGACTAATTCCGTGTACTGGTCCAATTCGTGCAGCAAATCAAACTGGCGATAGACAAGGGCAGCTTTTTTCCAAAGGTCATAAATGTCTTCTGCATCATCAAAGAAAGGCTTCGCTGTTTTCACAAATTCATCTGGAACCACTTTCGGTGTAAAAGACGAATTCAGACGATCCTTCTTACGTAAGATCTTTAAAAGATTTTTATTAAAAGATAAATACGTGGTAGGAACGTTTTTTGGCTGTTCCTCCTTACTCTCACAAGGCTTTTCAGCAGTTTCATTTTGGAAATCATTCTGGAAATCACGTAAATCCAGCATGTTTTCCCAATACTTAAAATACGGATGCGCCGTAAATAAATGGACGGGAGCCGTCCGGCAGTTTTGATTACTCGGCCGGCGATACACCGTAAAGATCACACCGTCTTCCCGCAATTTTTTTAGGATATTCCGGATCGTTTTTGCTGAAACGTCGTACCGGTTGGCCAGGTATTCATCTTTCGCAAAGACAAACCCACGCTCTGAGGCAAACCAGCACAGCATATCAATCGCTTTGCGGGGCCTTCCTTCAAGCTCCAGTAGCGTTCGCCGTACGCTGCTTCTACGCCTTTTAAAAGCTGTGGTTTTAGGGATTGCTGCTGGTTATGATTCTCTGCGTGTATTTTGTAGCTCATCATTTGTTTAAATTCATCTGTGTTCACAATTCTGCTTACCGTCATTTTCCTGTCTCCCTTCGGGAAAACAAAAAGACGCATTTACCGTATAAAAACGGTAAACACGTCTTTTGCATGACTGTAAAAGAGAGACTTTCCCCTTGAAACTTACGTTTAAATGCCGTAAAATACAGGCATAAATGTAGAAAAGGTGAAAGCAAGTGTTTACCGTGGTTAGGACACGGTGGACGGTTATAGGTGGTTGGCGCCACACTATAACACGCTTTTGCCTTTTTGCTTTTTCCGCTCGATTTAATTGATTCTATTTATAGCAAACTTTCAGAAATTATACAAGACATGGAAGTAGGAATCCTGTTTTTATCGTTCAATGATGCTTAAAAGAAGAGTCCTAAGATAACAAACGCTAGAATAAACAAAGAAGAAAGAATAAGAAAAATTTTCACTAACCAATAGTTAATAACACGGGGTAAAGGTGTGAAATCTCTAAATACGTGAAATTCTTCTGTGTGTAAAACTCGATGCTTTGTGAACCAGAAGAGAGAGAAATAAAGAATAAACAGCAAAAAAAGAATTATGAATATGATAGGCAGTATGTCTTCTCTCAAGTTATTCCGCTCCTTTTTAAAGAATATTTCATTACAACAAAAAAGCCCGCACTCTGCGGGCTTTTTTGTTGTTTACTTATTCTGCTGCCTGTGTTGCAGGAAGGCCAGCTGTCTGTTCAAATGTAGAATCGACATTTGCACTCGAAGTCGCTTTCACAGCCGTGAAATCAAACGCTGCTTTTACTTCAGCTTCAAAGTCTTCAATGATCATCGTGCCTTTTTTGCCGGCTAATGATAGATTCGTATGGTTGATCACGAAAGTTTTACGGTCAGCTGAGAGGGAATAAGAAGCTGGTTCGAATTCCACTGTGCTTCCACCGCTGTATTGAACGCTAAAATACAGAGAAGCTGCTACATCATCTGCTGTATATTCTGCTGGAACTGCTTCCGTCAAAGTGATTTTCGTTTGAGTGGCAGAAGTCACCTGCACATTTGCCACTAACGGGAAATAGGAGTTTTCAACGACAAAGAGATACGTTCCATATAACAAATTGGCAAATTCACCGCGTGTGATATTTAAGTTCGTACCGTATGATGTGCTCGTCTTGCCGGATGTAATACCTGTTCCATAAAGAGCTTCTATATAAGGCTTAAATACGCCTCCAACGTCCGAAAATGGCGTTTGCTCCTTGTATTCTTCCAATTCAAATGCTGTCACAAGGAATTTGGCCATTGCACCGCGACTAAGAGTCAATCCCGGCTTGAATTCTGTTTTTGTCACACCAGAAATCACACCAATTTCCGCAAGTGCGTTAACAGATCCTCTTACACGGTTATTTAAATCCTTAAAACCAGCATCTGGTGCATTTTCTGTATCAAGCGTGAGCATATTAGCTAAAATAACGGCCGCGTCGCCCCGTGTTAACGTTTGGCTCGTACCGAATTTTGTAGCTGAAATACCATTGACTACCTCAATTTCATATAAAAAGCTGACTGCTTCATCGTACCGGCTTCCTACGTCTGTAAAAGGATGGCTGGACTCTGCGCTCGCTGGAACTGCTAAACTAGAAATGGCTACTGTAGTGGCTGTGGCAGCAGTAAATAAAGAGAATTTGTTCAAAGGGTTATCTCCTATTCTTAGATGTGTTAAAGAGATTCTATCATCTCCCAAAATACCCGTAAATAGTATAATAGTATACTTTAAACTAAATCCCCTATTCATCTAAAAGGAGCCATTCACCATGATCTACCTTACGTTTATTAGTTATCAGATTTTATTATTTAGCATTTCATTTATAGTCAATATTTTTGCCAATGAATACATAAGCACGCCCTTTAATTATGTTGATGTAATAGCGGCTCTTCTGTCTCTACCAATTCACTTTCTCGTTCTGGATTTGATCATAAAATTGTATAAAAAGCATCATTTTTCAATAAGAAAAAACGTTTTGTTATCTATATCATCTTTTTTGTTAGCTTTTTTATTTATCGCATTACTAGAAAATCTTTGGTTTGAATTAACCGGTAAAATGTTGTTTTAGCCTGTGTGGTACTCTGGTTCTCCAAACTCTATTTTACAATTTATTTATAAAGAGAAATCTTCTAGCACCCGATCCACCATTTCATCATTAATCCCAATATAGCGAAGGGTTACAGAGGGTGCAGAGTGGCCAAATATCTGCTGCAGCATCGCGACATCCTTCGTCTGCTGGTAAAAGTGGTATCCAAACGTTTTCCGCATGGTATGCGTCCCGATGGCCCCTGTAATTCCACATGCCCGTGCAGCCCTGTTAACGATCCTCCAGGCGTTTTCGCGCCCGATTGGACCTTTGCCCTTCCGGGAAGGAAACAACAGGTCAGAGTCGGCCATATGGCGCGTGTATTTCTCAATTTCCTGTTTTAAAGCGCCGGTCATGCGAATTTTCCTGATTTTGCCCGTTTTTTTCTCCTTCACGCGCAAATGATCGGTATTTCGAACGTCCATCACACGAAGCCCGACGATATCGCTGATACGTAACCCGGAGTTGATACCGAAGGTAAACAAAAAATAATCCCGGTACGACTGGTGAAGCAGATACTCTTTCATTGCCCGGATCTGTTCCGGATCACGGATCGGATCGACCGTGTTTTGACCTTGTTTTTCAGCCATGAAAACCCCTCATTTTTTATTCATTTTGTTATATTAAATATAACATATATATTCAATTTGTTGCATTTGTAGATCGGCAGCCAAAAAAAAACAGGTGCCATCCCTTGATAATGAAGGGGTGGCGCCTGTTTTCTCAGGTTTTTTCGAATGCAACATAATAACTATTATGTTGCATTCAACTGTGCTGCTTTCTTTTCAGTTAGTTTTGTCGGTATCTTTTTGAGTAGAAAAAATTCGTAATTACAAAGCCAACTGCTATTGATATAGAAAAACTTGAAAGA
>NZ_JANAVL010000019.1:0-54801 GCF_024213455.1 Domibacillus sp. A3M-37
AGCGCCGATGGTAGTTGGGGGTTTCCCCCTGTGAGAGCAGGACGCCGCCTGGCACGACAGGACAACTTGAATATTCAAGTTGTCTTTTTTGTGTTTAAAAGCAAAATCATTGCAATGAATACATACTTTCCTTTATAATTATCGTCAAATATAGTCAAGGTCAAGGTGGGGAAACCAATGAGAAACGTTTCTGATATTATTGAACAGTATTTGAAACAAGTACTCGCACTTAATGGAAGCGAAATCGTGGAAATTAAAAGAAGCGAAATCGCTGATAAATTTCAATGTGTCCCTTCTCAAATCAATTATGTCATTAATACCCGCTTTACTATTGAACGTGGATATGTAGTTGAAAGCAAAAGGGGCGGCGGTGGCTACATCCGGATTATTAAAGTGACGGTCCATGAACAAAGTGACTTACTCGATCAGTTGCTGGCACTTGTAGGCACAAGGCTTTCACAAGCCAGCGCGGAAAATTTTGTTTATCGCCTTCTTGAAGAAGAGGTAATTTCTACTCGTGAAGCGAAGTTAATGGTAGGAGTAATGGAACGTTCTGTGCTCAATACTGAATTGCCTGAACGGGATGACTTGAGGGCGAGAATGATGAAGTCGTTTTTAGTATCACTTAAATATGTGTAAAGCAGGTGAGCAAGTTGATATGTCAAGAATGCCATGAGCGGCCGGCGGCCCTTCATTTCACCAAAACGGTGAATGGAAAAATGACGGAAGTTTACTTGTGCGAACATTGTGCACATGAAAAAGGAGAGCACTTATTTAGTGGGCATCCAGCTTTTTCTTTGAACAACTTACTAGGTGGATTATTTAACCCTGAGCCTCATTTTGCTACAAACCCTCCATTTCAGGAACAAGAAACGCATTGCGAAAAATGTCATATGACATTTCAGCAGTTTTTGCAAAGTGGCAAGTTTGGCTGTGCTCAATGTTACAAATCATTTGATTCAAAGCTGGCATCTATTTTAAAACGTCTCCATGGTGGCAATACTGTCCATCAAGGAAAGATTCCGGCACGTATGGGCGGCGCTCTTCATTTACAAAAAGAGCTGCAGGAATTACGTGAAAAGCTTCAGGAAATGGTGACAAGCGAACATTTTGAACAAGCGGCAAATGTTCGCGATCAAATTCGTGCTCTAGAAAAGAAACAGCTGGATGAAGGAGGCGTTCAGTAATGTCTCTTGAGCGGTTTATAAATCAACAAACGAGTGCATGGATGAGCGGGACGGGTCCTGATTCGGATGTCGTGCTCAGTACTCGTGTGAGGCTGGCTCGTAATTTAAATAACGTTATGTTTCCAACAATCTTGCCGGTAGAAGAAGCGAAAGCAGTCGTGACGCAAATGGTTGAAGCTGCTGCTGATAAATTATCTCTTGAGCTTTTAAAAATGGAAGATTTATCTTCGCTTCAAAAAAGAGTCCTTGTGGAAAAGCATTTAATAAGCCCCTTTTTAGCGGAAACATCTTTTTACGGTGCAGCGCTTATTTCGGAACAAGAAGACGTGAGTATTATGGTGAATGAAGAAGACCACTTGCGTATTCAGTGTATGGCTTCAGGTTTGCAGTTACATGAGACGCTGGATAAGGCAAATCGGATCGACGATGTGATTGAACAACAAGTACAATATGCATTTGATGAAAAAAAAGGTTATTTAACGGCGTGCCCGACAAACGTTGGGACAGGGCTTCGCGCATCGGTGATGATCCACTTACCCGGTTTAGTGCTGACGCGTCAGATGAACCGGATTATCCCGGCAATTAGCCAATTGGGACTTGTTGTTAGAGGGATTTATGGGGAAGGCAGCGAAGCTTTAGGGAACATCTTTCAAATTTCAAACCAGCTGACACTTGGCAAATCTGAAGAAGATATTATTAATGATCTTGATAGTATCGTCCATGAGTTAATGTCTCGTGAGCAATCTGCTCGTGATGCATTAATGCAGACGTCCCCTACTCAGCTGGAAGACCGTATTTTTCGGTCGTATGGAATTTTGTCCAACAGCCGTGTTATCGAAACAAGTGAAGCATTTCAATGTTTGTCAAATGTTAGATTAGGGATTGATTTGGGGTATATTACTCATATATCAAAAAGCATTTTAAATGAGTTAATGTTTTTAACACAGCCGGGCTTTTTGCAGCAGTATGCAGGAGGGCCACTTAAGGCGGAAGATCGGGATATTCGCCGGGCAGCGTTAATTCGTGAACGGCTTGAATTGGAAGAAACGAATTGAGATAAGGGGGAAATGGATATGATGTTTGGACGTTTTACAGAGAGAGCACAAAAGGTATTGGCACTGGCGCAGGAAGAAGCAATTCGTCTCGGCCATAATAACATTGGAACAGAGCACATCTTACTCGGCCTCGTTCGTGAAGGCGAAGGAATCGCCGCCAAAGCACTGTATGGTTTAGGTCTTAGCGCAGAAAAGATCCAGGAAGAAGTAGAAGAACTGATTGGAAAAGGCGACGGTGCTTCTAAAACCGTTCATTATACACCGCGTGCGAAAAAAGTCATCGAGCTTTCAATGGATGAAGCGCGGAAATTAGGTCACTCTTATGTAGGTACAGAGCACATCTTGCTTGGTCTTATTCGTGAAGGCGAAGGTGTGGCGGCGCGGGTACTTGGCAATCTCGGTGTCAGTTTGAACAAAGCGCGCCAGCAAGTGCTGCAGCTGCTTGGAAGCAGTGAATCTGGCGGAAGCCAAGGAGGTCAGGCTTCGAATGTCAGCACACCGACACTGGATGGTCTTGCCCGTGATTTAACGGTCATTGCTCGTGAGGGAAGCCTTGATCCGGTCATTGGACGCAGCAAAGAAATTCAGCGTGTCATTGAAGTATTAAGCCGCCGCACAAAAAACAATCCTGTTTTAATCGGTGAGCCGGGGGTCGGTAAAACAGCGATTGCTGAAGGTCTGGCCCAACAGATTATTAACAATGAAGTACCGGAAACACTTCGCAACAAACGAGTGATGACACTTGATATGGGAACAGTTGTAGCGGGAACGAAATATCGCGGTGAATTTGAAGACCGTCTTAAAAAAGTAATGGATGAAATTCGCCAGGCAGGCAACATTATTTTGTTCATTGATGAACTGCACACATTGATTGGTGCTGGTGGAGCAGAAGGCGCAATTGATGCGTCAAATATTTTAAAACCATCGCTTGCACGCGGGGAGCTTCAATGCATCGGGGCAACAACGCTCGATGAGTATCGGAAATACATTGAAAAAGATGCCGCGCTGGAGCGCCGGTTCCAGCCGATTCAAGTGGATGAACCAACGCTTGACGAATCTATTCAAATTTTAAAAGGGCTGCGTGACCGCTACGAGGCGCATCACCGTGTAGCGATTTTAGACGAAGCGATTGAAGCAGCTGTTAAAATGTCTGACCGTTATATTTCTGACCGGTTTCTGCCGGATAAAGCGATCGATTTAATTGATGAAGCTGGCTCAAAAGTCCGTCTTCGCTCGTTTACAACACCGCCGAACTTAAAAGAGCTGGAAGTGAAGCTTGAAGCATTAAAGAATGAAAAAGATTCTGCGGTTCAAAGCCAGGAATTTGAAAAAGCAGCGTCGTTGCGTGATTCAGAGCAAAAACTTCGTGAAGAACTTGAGCAAACAAAAAATAGCTGGAAAGAAAAACAAGGCACAGAAAACAGTGAAGTGACGATGGAAGATATCGCGATGGTAGTCTCAAGCTGGACCGGAATTCCGGTGTCGAAGCTTGCACAAACGGAAACCGACCGCTTGCTAAACTTGGAAGAAATTCTTCATTCCCGTCTAATTGGCCAAGAAGAAGCGGTCACGTCCATTTCAAAGGCAGTCCGCCGCGCACGTGCCGGACTCAAAGATCCAAAACGTCCAATTGGTTCCTTTATTTTCCTTGGACCTACAGGCGTCGGGAAAACGGAACTCGCTAAAGCGCTCGCTGAATCAATGTTTGGCGATGAAGATGCGATGATCCGTATTGATATGTCTGAGTATATGGAGAAACATTCAACGTCACGTTTAGTCGGCTCGCCTCCGGGTTATGTAGGATACGAAGAAGGCGGTCAGCTGACGGAGAAAATCCGCCGCAAGCCTTATTCAGTGGTGCTGCTTGATGAGATTGAAAAAGCACACCCGGATGTATTCAACATTTTGCTTCAAGTGCTTGAAGACGGCCGCTTAACAGATTCCAAAGGCCGGACCGTTGATTTCCGCAATACGGTGCTCATTATGACATCAAATGTTGGCGCGCAATCGCTGCAAAAAAATAAATATGTTGGCTTTAATATTCAAGACGCAACGCAGGATCATAAAGATATGAAAGGAAAAGTGATGGAGGAATTGAAACGCGCATTCCGCCCAGAATTCCTGAACCGTATCGATGAAATTATTGTGTTCCATGCGCTTGAAAAGAAACATTTAAAAGAAATCGTTACGCTTATGGCAGATCAACTGACGTCACGCTTGAAAGAGCAAGACATCAATGTCGAGCTGACAAATAAAGCGAAAGAAAAGATTGCGGATGAGGGGTACGATCCGGAATACGGTGCACGTCCACTTCGCCGGGCGCTTCAAAAGCAAGTAGAAGACCGGTTATCAGAAGAATTGCTAAAGGGCAATGTGTTAACCGGGCAGCAAGTTGTCGTTGATATAGATGAGAAAGGTGAATTTATCGTTCGCACAGCAGCTGGCTCAGCTTCGTAATGTAAGACAAATGGTTCAGCGGGTCTATTATGGACCCGCTGTTTTTTATGGAAAGGAGCAGGAATTTGGCTAAAGCAAAAACGAAATTTGTCTGTGGGTCTTGTGGATATGAATCACCTAAATGGATGGGGAAATGCCCAGGCTGCGGTGAGTGGAATCAAATGGTCGAAGAAACAGAAATCACGGGGAAGCCGAAGCGGACCTTTATGCATTCAGACACCGTCATGTCCAAGCCATCCCGGCTGATTGACGTAGAAACGTCCCAGGAGCCGCGGGTGGAAACGGACTTAAAAGAATTAAACCGAGTACTGGGCGGCGGTGTTGTACCCGGCTCACTTGTTTTAATTGGCGGTGATCCAGGTATTGGAAAATCCACTCTTCTTTTGCAAGTTTCTTCTCAGCTTTCCTCAAAAGGAAGCAACGTGTTGTATATATCCGGTGAGGAGTCGGTAAAGCAAACAAAAATGCGGGCGTCCCGTATGGATATTAATGATAAGAGTTTATACATTTATGCGGAAACAAACTTACAGCTTATTCATTCAGCGATTGAGAACATGAAGCCGGAATTTGTTATCATTGATTCGATTCAAACCGTCCATCATCCGGAAGTAACGTCTGCACCGGGGAGTGTATCGCAAGTGCGTGAATGTACGGCCGAATTAATGCGCATCGCGAAAATGAATAACATTGCCATTTTCATTGTCGGGCACGTTACCAAAGAGGGAGCTATTGCCGGACCTCGTCTGTTGGAGCATATGGTCGACACAGTCCTTTATTTTGAAGGGGAGCGCCATCATACGTATCGTATTTTGCGGGCGGTGAAAAACCGGTTCGGCTCGACAAATGAAATGGGTATTTTTGAAATGAAAGAAGCCGGTCTTGAAGAAGTAGCGAATCCATCCGAAATTTTTTTAGAAGAACGGACGAAGGGCACATCTGGTTCAACAGTTGTAGCCTCCATGGAAGGAACACGGCCAGTGCTCGTGGAAATACAAGCGCTCATTTCGCCAACCGTATTCGGCAATCCGCGGCGGATGGCAACGGGCATTGATCATAACCGGGTGACGCTTATTATGGCGGTGCTTGAAAAGCGGGTGGGTCTTCTTCTGCAAAATCAAGATGCTTATTTAAAGGTGGCAGGCGGTGTAAAACTTGATGAACCAGCGATTGACTTAGCTGTGGCGGTAAGTATTGCCTCCAGTTTTCGTGATGAGCCGACGGGTGCGTCCGACTGTTTAATCGGTGAAGTTGGCCTGACTGGTGAAGTGCGGCGCGTTTCACGGATTGAGCAGCGCGTGAATGAAGCAGCAAAACTTGGGTTTACCCGCATTATTGTCCCAGCCAATAATATCGGCGGCTGGATAGCACCCGCAGGCATAGAAATCATTGGTGTTTCAACGGTGAATGAAGCGCTAAAAACTGTGTTTGGCAAATAGAAACTGAAACAAAACGTATTCGAGTCTCGTATTAATAGCGCGAGACTCGAAACGTGTTTATAATAAAAAGAATAGGGAGGTGAAACAAACATGTTGAAGCGTCTTGTACAAGGTGGGTTCATTATTTTAGGCGGTACGCTTGGCGTATTTCTTCTTTCGGACTTATTCCTTTATCTTCATTTTGATTATCCATTTATTAATAACCCATATGTAACAGCGCTTTTAGGGGTACTCCTTTTCTACTTGCTTACCTTTTGGGCAGTAGACTACATCGTGGAGTTTATTAAGTGGATTGAAGATCGGATTGTAAATGCGCCGCTGACGGATATCGTCACAGGCGGCCTTGGTTTGTTGATCGGCCTTCTTGTAGCTATGCTGGTTGGCATCCCGCTCTCACAGCTCCAGCTGCCAATTGTCAATACAGTCGTTCCCATTCTGCTGACCATTGGCCTTGGATATCTGGGCTTTCAATTCGGGTTTAAGCGCCGGGATGAGCTGACGTCTCTTTTTTCATCCAGCAAAGCATCAAAGCGGAAAGAAGTTCAGACAGAAGAAGTATTGCCTGCGCTGCCAGCCAAGTCGTTTAAAATCTTGGATACAAGCGTCATTATTGACGGACGGATTGCTGATATTTGTGAGACAGGCTTTTTAGATGGAACGATTATCATCCCGCAATTTGTTCTAGAAGAATTACAGCATATCGCTGATTCTTCTGATACACTGAAGAGAACGAAAGGACGCCGCGGCCTTGATATTTTAAACCGCATGCAAAAAGACGTCCCGATTGATGTGGAAATGACGGAAAAAGATTACGAAGACGTTCATGAAGTGGATTCAAAGCTTGTGAAGCTGGCAAAAGATATTGGCGGCATCGTCGTGACGAATGATTTTAATTTAAACAAAGTGTGTGAATTTCAAAAAGTGCAGGTGCTCAATATAAACGACCTTGCGAACGCGGTAAAACCGGTCGTGATTCCGGGAGAAGAAATGCACGTACTGGTCATTAAAGATGGAAAAGAGCAGCGTCAGGGCATTGCGTATCTTGATGATGGAACGATGATCGTCGTAGAAGACGGCCGTGATTTTATCGGCAAACAAATTGACGTAATTGTTACAAGTGTTCTGCAGACATCTGCCGGGCGAATGATTTTTGCCAAACCGAAGCATGCATGATGAGAAAGGAAAGGTTTAAACGAATGGACTATTATGTCGTGATCCCGGCAGCTGGAAAAGGAAAGCGCATGAAAGCAGGCATGAACAAAGTGCTGCTTGAGCTTGAAGGACGGCCGCTTATTATTCATACGCTCGCTGTGTTTGAAATGGACACTTCCTGCAAAGGAATCGTGTTGTCCGTTCATCCGGATGAACGGCCGGAATTTAAGCAGCTTTTGACTGCGCACCGGATTACAAAAGTATACGCATTCGCTGATGGCGGCAAGGAGCGTCAGCACAGTGTCTACAGCGGCTTAAAAGCGCTCCCGCCGGAATCAGACATCGTCCTCGTTCATGATGGGGCAAGGCCGTTTATTACAAAAGAAACGATCACCATGCTCGTCGACAGTGCTCAAAACACCGGGGCCGCTATCGCGGCTGTTCCGGTGAAAGATACGATTAAAAAAGCGGAAAGCGGCACAGTGTCTAAGACGGTGGACCGGGCGAGCCTCTGGTCTGTACAGACACCGCAAGCTTTTCAAAAAGAAGTTCTGCTTGCCGCACAGCGAAAAGCGGAAGAAGAAGAATTTTTAGGAACAGACGAATCATCGCTTGTTGAAAGGACAGGTTATCCTGTACAAATTGTTGAAAGCAATTATGACAATATTAAATTGACGACGCCGGAGGATTTATATTTTGCCCGGGCGATCATAGCGAAAAGAAACGAAAGTCAGGTGTGAATAAAATGTTTCGAATTGGACAAGGATTTGATGTACACCAGCTGACAGAAGGGCGGCCGCTTATTATTGGCGGTGTAACGATTCCTCATGAAAAAGGATTGCTCGGCCACTCGGATGCAGATGTACTCCTTCATACTGTAGCGGATGCCTGTCTCGGCGCGATTGGCGAAGGTGATATCGGCCGTCACTTTCCGGATACAGACGAAGCGTTCAAAGACGCGGATTCCGCAAAGCTGCTTGAGCATGTCTGGAAGCTCGTAAAAGAAAAAGGCTATGAGCTCGGTAATATTGACTGTACGATCATTGCCCAAAAGCCGAAAATGGCGCCTTACATTGGCTCGATGCAGGAACGGATTGCCGAGCTGCTTGAAGCACAAACAGACCAAGTGAATGTAAAAGCAACAACGACCGAAAAACTTGGATTCCCGGGACGGGGCGAAGGGATTGCTTCGCAGGCCACTGTCCTATTGGTGAAAAAACAAAGGTAAAAAAGCATCGGAGGAAAAAAGCTATGACAAATAACGTGCGTGTTCGTTACGCGCCGAGCCCGACTGGTCATTTACATATCGGGAACGCGCGGACGGCGCTTTTTAATTATTTATATGCCCGCAATCTTGGGGGAACATTCATTATCCGTATTGAAGATACGGATCAAAAGAGGAATATTGAAGGCGGCGAAAAAAGCCAGCTGGATTATTTAAAATGGCTTGGTGTTGATTGGGATGAAGGCCCGGATGTTGGCGGCGATTATGGACCATACCGCCAATCGGAGCGTAACGATTTATATAAAAAATATTACGAACAGCTTTTAAAAGAAGGCAAAGCGTATAAATGCTACTGCACAGCGGAAGAGCTTGAAGCAGAGCGTGAGGCACAGCAGGAACGGAACGAAATTGCCGGCTACTCCGGAAAATGTCGTCATTTAACGAAAGAAGAGCAAGCTGCATTAGAAGCGGAAGGACGTCGTCCAAGCATCCGTTTCCTCGTTCCGTCAAGTGAAACCATTTCCTTTAACGATGTGGTCAAAGGGAACGTATCATTTGACTCTGATGGCATCGGCGGTGATTTTGTCATTGTAAAGCAGGATGGGATCCCGACGTATAACTTCGCAGTAGCGGTGGACGATTATTTAATGAAAATGACACATGTTCTTCGCGGTGATGATCACATTTCCAATACACCAAAGCAGTTGCTTATTTATAAAGCGCTTGGCTTTGAACCGCCAGTATTCGGCCATATGACGTTGATTGTCAATGAAAGCCGGAAGAAATTAAGCAAGCGTGACGAGTCGATTATTCAATTTATCGAACAATATAAAGAACTCGGTTATTTACCGGAAGCACTCTTGAATTTCATTACGCTGCTCGGCTGGTCGCCGAAAGAAGAAGAGGAAATTTACACGAAAGAGCAGTTTATCGAACAGTTTGACGCGGACCGCCTATCAAAATCGCCGGCATTCTTTGATAAACAAAAGCTTCTTTGGATGAACAATCAGTACATGAAAGAGCAGTCGGTAGAACGCGTCGTTGAGCTTGCCCGCCCGCACCTTTTAAAAGCAGGCTTGATTGAAGAAATCCTTTCTCCTGAGCAGGAAGAATGGGTAACAAACTTAATTACGCTATACCAGGAAAAAATGAGCTATGGTGCGGAAATTGTCGAATTGTCTACGCTGTTCTTTAAAGAAGATGTTTCTTATGAAGGCGAAGCGAAAGATGTTCTGGCAGAAGAGGAAGTACCGGAAGTGCTTCGGTCTTTTGCAGACAAAGCGGCTGTTCTTGAACCGTTTGAAGCAGACGGTGTGAAGAAAGCAATGAAGGACGTGCAAAAAGAGACTGGTCATAAAGGGAAAAAACTATTTATGCCGATTCGAGCTGCGGTCACCGGGCAAACGCATGGACCGGATCTTCCAAAAGCGATCGAACTGCTGGGCCGGGAAAAAGTACTGCAAAGACTAAATGCCGTTCTTGATTAAACGGCTGTTCGGTATATAATAGAGTATATATACAAAAAACGTTGAAGAGGAAAAGTAAGCGGGCAGATGCCTTTCAGAGAGAACCGCCACGGCTGCAAGCGATTCAGGCCTCTCTGTCCGCAGAAGTGCCCCTCTGAGTCTGCGGCTGAACAAAAGTAAGCGGCAGCGGGTACATCCCGTTATCAATTTGGAGTTGGGAAAATGGCGCTGCCGTTTTTCAAACAGAGTGGAACCGCGTGTACAAAACGTCTCTGTCTTTCAGAGGCGTTTTTTTATATGTCTAAAAAAGGGTTTGAGAGGAGTGGCAAGGCAATGTTTAAGGTGTTAAAGCAAGATATTGATACAATTTTTGAGCAGGATCCGGCAGCGAGAAGCTACCTGGAAGTGATTTTAACGTATTCAGGCCTCCACGCTATTTGGTCGCACCGGCTTGCGCACGGATTTTACAAACGGAAATTTTATTTTATTGCCCGGGTCATTTCACAGATCAGCCGCTTTTTTACGGGCATCGAAATTCATCCCGGCGCCCGGATTGGCCGCGGTCTTTTTATTGACCATGGCATGGGTGTCGTTATTGGTGAAACATGTGAGATCGGTGATAATGTGACGCTGTATCAAGGGGTCACGCTTGGCGGAACTGGTAAAGAAAAAGGGAAACGCCACCCGACTGTTCTTGACGGGGCATTAATTGCAACGGGTGCTAAAGTACTTGGTTCAATTACCGTTGGAGAATGTGCTCGGATTGGCGCCGGATCAGTTGTTCTAAAAGATGTCCCGCCGAATTCAACGGTCGTTGGCATTCCGGGAAGAATCGTCGTACAAAATGGAAAAAAGGTGGAGCCAACCGTGAAAGACTTGAACCACAGCAACATGCCCGATCCGGTGGCCGACCGCTTGAAAAGCCTGGAAGCAGAAATTGTTCGATTAAAAGAAGAAATCAAGAGAGGGGAACACACAAATGTCCGTTAAATTGTACAATACGCTGACGCGCAGTAAAGAAGAATTTGTCCCAATTGAAAAGGGAAAAGTAAAAATGTATGTGTGTGGTCCAACCGTTTACAATTACATTCATATCGGCAATGCGCGGCCGGCGATCGTGTTTGATACGGTACGCCGCCACCTTCAATACCGGGGATATGACGTCACGTACGTATCGAATTTTACGGATGTCGATGACAAGCTGATCCGGGCAGCAAATGAACTTGGAGAAGAAGTTCCAACTGTTGCAGAACGATTCATCAATGCGTATTTTGAAGACACGCATGCGCTCGGCTGCCAAAAAGCGGACGTACATCCGCGCGTGACAGAAAATATTGAGCTGATCGTTGATTTTATTTCAGAACTGGTCAACAAAGGATTCGCATATGAGTCCGGCGGGGATGTTTATTACCGGACGCGTAAATTTAACGGCTACGGAAAGCTGTCCCACCAATCGGTTGACGAATTGAAAGTTGGCGCCCGCATTGGCGCCGGAGAAAAGAAAGATGATGCGCTCGATTTTGTTTTATGGAAAGCGGCAAAAGAAGGAGAGATTTCATGGAACAGCCCATGGGGGAAAGGACGCCCGGGCTGGCACATTGAATGCTCCGCGATGGCACGCAAATATCTTGGTGACTCTATCGATATTCATGCCGGCGGCCAGGATCTCACATTCCCGCATCATGAAAATGAAATCGCCCAATCAGAAGCACTGACAGGCAAGCCATTCGCCCGTTACTGGCTGCATAATGGATACATTAACATCGACAACGAAAAAATGTCGAAATCACTCGGCAACTTTGTCCTTGTGCATGACATTATTAAAGAAATCGACCCGCAGGTGCTTCGTTTCTTCATGCTTTCTGTTCACTATCGCAATCCGGTTAATTACAACAAAGAATTACTCGACAGTGCGGCTGCGTCGCTTGACCGGCTGAAAATTGCCTATAAAAACTTGAAGCACCGGAAAGAATCAAGCACCAATTTAACAGAATATGACGATCAGTGGCTTCAAAAAACAGCGGCACATCATACCCGCTTTTTGCAGGAGATGGATGATGACTTTAATACGGCCAATGCCATTTCTGTTCTGTTCGATTTATCGAAAGACGCCAATGTGTATTTGCTCCAATCGCATACGTCAGCTGTCGTTATTGATGCTTTTTTGTCGAAATTTGAAGATATGTTTTTTGTGCTCGGTTTGCAGGTGCAGCAGGAAGAATTGCTTGATGAGGAAATTGAAGCATTGATTGAACAGCGGAACGAGGCACGTAAAAATCGAGATTTTGCCCGCGCAGACAGCATTCGCGATCAGCTGAAAGACTTAAATATTATCCTTGAAGATACGGCGCAGGGAATTCGGTGGAGACGCGGATGATGAAACAATTAGCAGAACCGTTAAAAGACGCAAGACAGCTGAATGGGCTGGCACTTGCGTATATGGGAGATGCTGTATACGAAGTATATATACGCAAATTTTTGCTGGAATCAGGCCGGGTAAAACCGAATGACCTGCATCGGGCTTCGACAAAATTCGTATCAGCGAAAGCGCAGGCAGCTCAGCTTCACCGCTTGCGCGAAAATAATTTTTTAACCGAAGAAGAAGTAACGGTGGCAAAACGCGGCCGTAATGCAAAATCAGGTCATATTCCTAAAAACACCGATGTACTGACATACAATCACAGCACTGCGTTTGAAGCGGTCATCGGTTTTTTGTTTTTGACCGGTCAGCTTGAACGAATGGAAATCATCATATACGACATCTTAGAGAACGGAGGGACCAAAGGATGACACAGGAACAGGAACAGGAATGGATCGGGGGCCGGAACCCCGTCATGGAAGCGCTGCGTGCCGGTCGAGATATTAATAAGCTATGGGTGCAGGAAGGTGCGCAAAAAGGGTCGATTCAGCAAATTTTAACGAAAGCAAAAGAGCTGGGCATTCCGGTACAAGTTGTGCCAAAGCGGAAAATTGAGCAAATGGTGCCGGAAAATCATCAAGGGGTTGCAGCTTCAGTGGCGGCGTATCAATACGCAGAATTGGATGACTTGTTTGTAAAAGCGGAAGAAAGCGGCGAACTGCCATTTTTTCTTCTGCTGGATGAACTGGAAGATCCGCATAATCTCGGTTCGATTATGCGGACAGCTGATGCTGTGGGTGCGCACGGTATTATTATTCCGAAACGCCGGTCGGTCAGTTTAACCGCAACAGCTGCAAAAGCATCTACGGGCGCAATTGAATACGTCCCGGTTGTGCGCGTGACAAATCTTGCCCGCACGATAGAAGAATTAAAAGAGCGGGGTGTTTGGATTGCTGGAACAGATGCCTCGGGGGCCGATGATTACCGCCGTTTTGATGGAACGATGCCGCTTTGTCTCGTTATTGGCAGCGAAGGCCGCGGTGTAAGCCGTCTCGTCAAAGAAAAATGTGATTTTCTCATTCAGCTGCCAATGAGTGGTCACGTTACGTCACTAAATGCTTCAGTGGCGGCGGCCTTGCTCATGTACGAGGTATACCGGAAGCGTCATCCGCTGGGGGACTGACGATGGATATTCTCCTCATCGATGGCTATAACATGATCGGTGCGTGGCCTGAGCTTCGCCAGTTGAAAGACACAGACTTTGCCGGCGCCCGTGACCGCCTTGTCACACTAATGGCAGAATATCAGGGCGTGCATGGCTGCCGGGTTATCATTGTGTTCGATGCGCATTTCGTTAAAGGAACGGAAAAAAAATACCGGGATGCCAAAGTGGAGGTCATTTTCACGCGCGAAAATGAAACGGCGGATGAACGAATCGAAAAAATGGCGATTGAATTAAATAACGTGCGTGATCAAGTGACGGTAGCCACATCTGACTTTACAGAGCAATGGGCTGTGTTCGGACAAGGGGCTCTTCGAGTCTCAGCGCGGGAACTTTTAACAGAGCTGTCGATCACACAAAAAGCGATTCGGAAAAACCTCGGTGAGATCAGTCATGTCAAGCCGCAGGCAAGAATTCCGCTCAGCAAGGAAACCGCAGAAACATTTGAGAAGTGGCGCAGAGGAAAAAAATGAAAGATTGACGAAGAAAAAAATGGTACTGTATACTAATCCTAGCGAAGATTGCCAGGCGGAGGGATGTGTAGCATGAACCGTTCGATAACTGCAGAGATGGATATGCTTATTCTTAGTGACGAACAAATAGTAGAGCTTGTGCACAACGGAAACAGCGAAGCCCTCGATTTTGTCATTCATAAATATAGGAATTTTGTCAGGGCAAAAGCCCGTTCTTATTTTTTAATTGGAGCCGACAAAGAAGATATTGTGCAAGAAGGCATGATCGGGTTGTATAAAGCCGTCCGCGATTTTAAAGGGGACAAGCTCAGCTCGTTCCGGGCTTTTGCAGAACTGTGCATTACCCGGCAGATTATTACCGCTATTAAAACGGCGACCCGCCAGAAACATATCCCGCTTAATTCCTATGTATCGCTCGATAAGCCGATTTATGATGAAGAATCAGACCGGACGCTTATGGACGTGCTGACGGGAACAAAAGTGAGCGACCCGCAGGAATTAATTATTAATCGCGAGCAATTTTCAAGCATTGAAGGAAAGGTGAACGAGCTTTTAAGCGATTTAGAGCGGCAAGTGCTCGCTCTTTACCTCGATGGCCGTTCGTACCAGGAAATTTCAGAAGAGTTGAACCGTCATGTGAAATCAATCGATAATGCCCTGCAGCGAGTAAAGCGAAAGCTGGAACGGTATTTGGAGTTTAAAGAAATTACCATCCAATGAAACTTGACGAAAGACCGCTTTCAATGATACGTTTTAAGAATTGAAATGGTAAGGTGATGAACATGGCGAAAAAAGTGCCGCTTGCGTGTTCTGTATGCGGATCACGCAATTACTCGACGACGGTGAATACAACCGGCGGCGAGCGCCTTGAAATAAAAAAATTTTGCGGTGTCTGCAATCAGCATACTGGGCATAAACAGACGAAATGACACCGGCGCATTTCTTTTGGAGGTTTCAGCAAATGTCACGCATTACGCAGTTTTTCCGTAACGTGCGCTCTGAAATGGCCAAGGTCAGCTGGCCGAAACGAAAAGAGCTTACGACATATACGATTACCGTCATTTCGACAGTAATTTTTCTTGCTCTTTTTTTCTCGGTCGTCGATCTTGGTATTTCAACGCTCGTCCGCTGGGTTTTAGAAATGTAACAGCTGTCTAAAAAATTACTTGAATACACAGTGTTTTTTCCGTGGTATAATGGATAATATGATTAAGAGGCTAGGAACGCCGCATCTTGCGGCAGTGCCTTTATGACCCGCATCATGCGGACCTGAAAAGCCCGTTTAACGGGTTTTTTCATTTGGTTTGAAAAAATGTCTAGCTCCAGGTGCCATCAGCTCGAGGGCCCACACGATGTGGGTCACAAAGACGTTGCGGCACGATGCCGCGATCTTAGTTTTTGCTCTAAGACAGCTCGTCTTATGCTTGTCGCTGATAAACGGGCGCCTTGCGCTTTTCATTTAAATGAAAAGGAGGGAAGGACACAAGTCCCTTTCTATGGAAAAAAATTGGTATGTCGTTCACACGTATTCAGGATATGAGAATAAAGTAAAAGCAAATTTAGAAAAACGCGTTGAGTCGATGGCGATGCAGGATAAAATTTTTCGCGTCATCGTACCAGAAGAAGAAGAGCGCGATATAAAAAACGGGAAAGAAAAAATCACGAAACGTAAAGTGTTTCCCGGTTACGTGCTTGTTGAAATCGTCATGACGGACGATTCGTGGTATGTTGTCCGGAACACACCGGGTGTCACAGGCTTTGTAGGCTCATCCGGCCATGGTTCTAAACCAACCCCGCTTCTTCCGGATGAAGTAACATCCATCCTAAAACAAATGGGGATGGAAGAGCGCCGTCATGAAGCGGATTACGAGCTTGGCGAAACCGTCATCGTTAAAGACGGTCCATTTGCAGACTTTGAAGGCACTGTAGAAGAAATTGATCAGGATAAAGGCAAGCTGAAAGTGCTCGTCAATATGTTTGGCCGTGAAACGCCAGTAGAACTTGATTTTGATCAAGTGAATAAAATATCCTGAAAAACAGGTTGAAATCTTGCGTGAAAAGTGGTACTATTTTTTAGGTCAGTATGTATTGTACTGCCTAAGACTCATTTTATAATCATCTTTATTTAAATAAAGATAGACAGAGTGGGAGGGGCAAAGCCCCATGTACCACATCACGGACTTAAGGAGGTGTGTCTCGTGGCTAAAAAAGTAATTAAAGTTGTAAAACTGCAAATTCCTGCAGGTAAAGCAAACCCTGCGCCGCCGGTTGGTCCGGCACTCGGTCAAGCTGGTGTTAACATCATGGGATTCTGTAAAGAATTCAATGCACGCACAGCAGATCAAGCAGGATTGATCATTCCGGTTGAAATCTCGGTTTTTGAAGACCGTTCATTTACATTCATCACAAAAACTCCGCCTGCAGCTGTTCTTTTGAAAAAAGCAGCTGGTATCGAATCAGGATCTGGAGAACCGAACCGCAATAAAGTTGCAACGGTTAAACGTGATAAAGTGCGTGAAATTGCTGAAACAAAAATGCCTGACTTAAATGCAGCTGACGTTGAATCGGCTATGCGTATGGTTGAAGGTACTGCCCGCAGCATGGGTATTGTGATCGAAGACTGATCAGTTGTCTGTTTTTTGGAGGTTGCGAGTGAAGTAGCGATACTTCATCCGCAGCCTTTATTCGTGGGAGGTAAATTCCGCTAAAACCACATAAGGAGGAAATAAAACATGGCTAAACAAGGTAAAAAGTTTCAAGATGCGACGAAACTCGTTGATCGCACGAAACAATATTCAGTAGAAGAAGCAATTGAACTTGTAAAACAAACAAGTACAGTGAAATTTGATGCAACAGTTGAGGCGGCATTCCGTCTTGGTGTTGACCCGAAAAAAGCGGATCAACAAATCCGCGGTGCGCTTGTTCTTCCAAATGGAACAGGTAAAACACAACGCGTTCTTGTATTTGCAAAAGGCGAAAAAGCAAAAGAAGCGGAAGCTGCGGGTGCAGACCACGTAGGCGACAGCGAATTCATCACTAAAATCCAACAAGGCTGGTTTGAATTTGATGTGATCGTGGCAACACCTGACATGATGGGTGAAGTTGGTAAATTAGGTCGTGTTCTCGGACCAAAAGGCTTGATGCCGAACCCGAAAACAGGAACAGTTACATTCGACGTTACAAAAGCCATTCAAGAAATCAAAGCAGGTAAAGTGGAATACCGTGTAGATAAAGCCGGTAACGTTCACGTACCAGTTGGTAAAGTTTCATTCGAAAGCAGCAAGCTGATCGAAAACTTTACAGCGATTTTTGATACAATGATGAAAGTAAAGCCTTCTGCAGCAAAAGGCATTTACATGAAAAACATTGCTATTACGTCAACAATGGGTCCTGGCGTAAAAGTAGATGCTTCATCTTTCGTAGCAGTTAAAAACTAAGTTGACAACGTAAAGATTTTCTGTTAAAGTAAAATTCGTTGAGCTTACGAAGGTGAGTAACAAGAGTTTTTAAGCTCTTGAACAACTTATTAACCACATATGTACATTTGTACCGTAGACAGCAGGGGCTCACGCTTAATCATCCTGCCGAGGACTTGCGAAATAGATTGCGCGGCGTTTCGTCCGCTTTTCTTGCCTCCATGTCTTTCGGGATATGGAGGCTTTTATGTTTCCTGGGGGGCCGCCGCAGGACGCGGCATAGTTAACCTCGATCCTTTAACGGTATTAAATGATGAGCGAGTTCCGCTCGTACAAATTCTACAGGAGGTGTAGCAGATGAGCAGCGTTATCGAGAAAAAGCAAGCACTTGTTGGTGAAATCGCCGACAAACTAAAAAACAGCCCATCGACAGTTATCGTTGACTACCGCGGACTTTCCGTGGCACAAGTAACGGAACTTCGTAAGCAGCTTCGTGAAGCAGGCGTTGAGTTCAAAGTATACAAAAATACAATGACTCGCCGTGCAGCTGAGCAGGCAGGCATTGAAGGACTTCAAGAGTTCCTTACAGGTCCAAACGCAATCGCATTCGGTGCTGAGGATGTTGTCGCTCCAGCGAAGATCTTGAATGAATTCGCGAAGAAAAACGAAGCGCTTGAAATCAAAGCGGGTGTTCTTGAAGGCAACTTCGTATCTGTTGAGGAAGTTAAAGCACTTGCAGAACTTCCATCACGCGAAGGACTTCTTTCGATGGTACTCAGCGTTCTTCAAGCGCCAATCCGCAACTTCGCTCTTGCAGCGAAAGCAGTGGCCGACCAAAAAGAAGAACAAGGCGCGTAATAGTAAGACAAGCCGCGTAGCGGTTTAACGAATAAAAAAACATTTTTAAAACACACTAAGGAGGAAACACAAAATGTCTAAAGAGCAAATCATTGAAGCAATCAAAGAAATGTCCGTTCTTGAATTGAACGACCTTGTAAAAGCAATCGAAGAAGAATTCGGCGTAACAGCAGCAGCACCAGTTGCAGCAGCAGGTGCTGGCGGCGGCGAAGCAGCAGCAGAACAAACTGAATTCGACCTTATCCTTAATGGAGCAGGCGACCAAAAAATCAAAGTTATCAAAGCAGTTCGCGAAATCACAGGCCTTGGCTTGAAAGAAGCGAAAGAGCTAGTTGATAACACACCAAAAGCGCTTAAAGAAGGTATCGCGAAAGAAGAAGCTGAAGAGCTGAAAGCGAAACTTGAAGAAGTTGGCGCTTCTGTAGAAGTGAAGTAATTCTTTGATACAATGACACAAAAGTCCGCTGGTTTTGCAGCGGGCTTTTGTTTATTGAAAGGGGAAATAGATCGTGGGAGACCATTATTTTTCCAAAAACCCTAACAGCGAGCATCGTCCGCAGCACTTCACATTTGCATTGCGTGGCAAATCATATACATTTGAAACAGATGCCGGTGTTTTCTCGAAATCAGAAGTGGACTTTGGTTCAAGGCTGCTTATTGAAACATTTGAATGGCCGGAAGTAGATGGACCAATATTGGATGCTGGCTGCGGTTATGGTCCAATCGGTCTTTCGATCGCATCCGAACAGCCGGATCGAATCATTCATATGATTGATGTGAATGACAGGGCACTGACGCTGGCGCGTGAAAATGCAAAGCGAAATAATGTTGACAATGTGCTCATTTACGAAAGTGATCGTCTGCAAAATGTGTCGGAAGAAGGTTTTGCGGCAGTGCTGACAAACCCGCCGATCCGCGCGGGCAAGCAAGTTGTTTTTGATATAGTACAAACTGGCTTTGCAAAACTTTCAGAAGGCGGCGAACTATGGGTTGTTATTCAGAAAAAACAGGGAGCGCCATCTGTCATAAAAGAAATCGAACGGCTGGCCGGTTCATGTGAAGTTGCAGCGAAAGTTAAAGGCTATTTTATTTTGCGTGCGAAAAAATAATTGACCCTAAAAAAACCGTATGCTATTATTGTAAAATGCCAATATAATATTTGTGCCCGTTTGTCAATGAGAATATTTTTTTGCCGAAATGGGAACAATGACAACAAAATAGGGCCAATCGTGATAAAAATAAGGTTTTCTTTGACAAAACCTTTTTCTTTTTGTCTTGTTGAGTATGAAAATACTCCGCTTAAAGATAAATTATAGGCAATAATAACGCTTGATTTGAGGGGTGAATCAGTTGACAGGTCAACTAGTTCAGTATGGACGACACCGCCAGCGCAGAAGCTATGCGCGCATTAGTGAAGTATTAGAGTTACCGAATTTGATTGAAATTCAAACAGCCTCCTATCAATGGTTTCTTGATGAGGGTCTGCGTGAAATGTTCCAGGACATTTCTCCGATTGAAGATTTCACAGGTAATCTGGCACTGGAATTTATTGATTACAGTTTGGCAGAACCAAAATATCCCGTGGATGAGTCGAAAGAGCGTGATGTTACATACTCTGCGCCGCTCCGTGTGAAAGTCCGTCTTTTAAACAAAGAAACGGGCGAAGTGAAAGATCAAGAAGTTTTCATGGGTGATTTCCCGCTTATGACTGAAA
Source organism: Domibacillus sp. A3M-37 (assembly GCF_024213455.1). Lineage (NCBI taxonomy): Bacteria > Bacillati > Bacillota > Bacilli > Caryophanales > Bacillaceae > Domibacillus > Domibacillus sp. A3M-37. The sequence goes on from NZ_JANAVL010000019.1 coordinate 20,021, forward strand.
CAGGAACATTCATTATTAACGGTGCAGAGCGCGTTATCGTTTCTCAGCTCGTTCGTTCTCCAAGTGTGTATTACAACGGAAAATTGGACAAAAATGGAAAGCGCGGCTTCACTGCGACTGTTATTCCAAACCGTGGTGCGTGGCTCGAATACGAAACAGATGCCAAAGATATCGTATATGTCCGTATCGACCGGACGCGTAAATTACCGATTACGGTTTTATTACGTGCGCTCGGGTTTGGCACTGATCAAGAAATCATCGACTTGCTTGGTGATAACGAATATTTGCGCAATACGCTTGAAAAAGATAATACAGAAACAACGGAAAAAGCGCTGATTGAAATTTATGAGCGTCTTCGCCCGGGTGAACCGCCGACAGTTGACAACGCGAAAAGTCTTTTGGTTTCCCGTTTCTTTGACCCGAAACGGTACGATCTTGCCAGTGTAGGCCGTTATAAAATGAACAAAAAGCTTCACACGAAAAATCGTTTATTCGGACAGCGTCTGGCTGAACCGCTGGCAGATCCGGAAACAGGTGAAATTATTGCAGAAGCAGGTACGGTGCTAGACCGCCGCACACTCGATAAAGTCATTCCGTATCTTGAAAAGGGTGCTTCATTTAAATCATACCGTCAAACAGGCGGCGTAATTGAAGATGACATGACCGTTCAAACGATTAAAGTATACGCACCAAACAGCGAAGAAGAGCAGGTAATTAATCTTATCGGCAACGGCTTCCCAGAAATGAACGTGAAGAACATCACACCGGCAGACATTATCGCGTCAATAGGCTATTTCTTCAACCTTCTTTACGGGGTAGGCGACACAGACGATATTGATCATCTCGGCAACCGTCGTCTTCGTTCAGTTGGAGAACTTTTGCAAAACCAATTCCGTATTGGGTTGTCTCGTATGGAACGGGTTGTTCGCGAGCGTATGTCGATTCAAGACACGCAAACGATCACACCGCAGCAGCTTATTAACATCCGTCCGGTGATTGCATCAATTAAAGAGTTCTTTGGAAGCTCTCAGCTTTCGCAGTTCATGGATCAGACGAATCCGCTTGGCGAATTAACGCATAAACGCCGTCTGTCCGCACTCGGACCGGGTGGTTTAACACGTGAGCGCGCGGGCTTTGAAGTGCGTGACGTTCATTACTCCCACTATGGCCGTATGTGTCCGATTGAAACTCCTGAGGGACCAAACATCGGGCTGATCAACTCCTTGTCATCGTTTGCGAAAGTAAACCGTTTCGGCTTTATTGAAACACCGTATCGCCGTGTCGATCCGGATACAGGCTCTGTAACGACGCGCATCGATTATTTGACAGCCGATGAAGAAGATAACTACGTTGTCGCACAGGCGAATGTACCCCTGAACGATGACGGATCATTTGCGGAAGAAGAAGTCGTTGCCCGTTTCCGTGGTGAAAATACCGTGGTTAAACGTGAGCGTGTGGATTATATGGACGTATCGCCGAAACAGGTTGTATCGGCTGCAACAGCATGTATCCCATTCTTAGAAAACGATGACTCCAACCGTGCCCTCATGGGAGCGAACATGCAGCGTCAGGCTGTGCCGTTAATGCAGCCGGAAGCGCCAATTGTCGGAACAGGTATGGAATATGTATCTGCAAAGGACTCTGGGGCTGCTGTTATTTGCAAACACGAAGGAATTGTTGAACGAGTAGAAGCCCGCCAAATTTTTGTCCGCCGTATTCAAGAAGTAGATGGACAGGAAGTAAAAGGCGACCTTGATAAATATAAATTGCAAAAGTTTATTCGTTCTAACCAAGGAACGTGCTATAACCAGCGTCCAATCGTTGCAGTGGGCAACCGTGTGACAAAAGGCGAGATTTTAGCAGATGGCCCGTCAATGGAGCTCGGCGAACTTGCCCTTGGCCGTAACGTCCTTGTTGGGTTCATGACATGGGACGGCTACAACTATGAAGATGCAATTATTATGAGTGAGCGTCTTGTGAAAGATGACGTGTATACATCGATTCATATTGAAGAATACGAGTCAGAATCACGTGATACAAAGCTCGGACCGGAAGAAATTACGCGTGATATTCCAAACGTCGGTGAAGATGCACTTCGCAATCTTGATGATCGTGGGATTATTCGTGTCGGTGCTGAAGTAAAAGACGGTGATTTGCTTGTAGGGAAAGTAACGCCTAAAGGTGTAACAGAACTAACAGCAGAAGAACGTCTGCTTCATGCGATCTTCGGTGAAAAAGCACGCGAAGTTCGTGATACGTCATTACGTGTTCCCCACGGCGGAACCGGAATTGTCCTTGATGTAAAAGTCTTCAACCGTGAAGATGGAGACGAACTGCCGCCGGGTGTGAATCAGCTCGTACGTGTTTACATTGTTCAGAAGCGGAAGATTTCTGAAGGGGATAAAATGGCTGGTCGTCACGGTAATAAAGGGGTAATCTCCCGTATTTTGCCAGAAGAAGACATGCCGTTCCTGCCAGATGGCACACCGGTTGATATTATGCTTAACCCACTTGGCGTACCATCCCGTATGAACATCGGACAGGTGCTTGAGCTTCACTTAGGTATGGCTGCACGCTATCTTGGCATTCACGTTGCATCACCGGTATTTGATGGTGCATCCGAGGATGATGTGTGGGAAACAATTGAAGAAGCCGGCATGAGCCGTGATGCGAAAACTGTCTTGTATGATGGCCGCAGCGGCGAGCCATTCGACAACCGCGTATCTGTTGGAATCATGTACATGATCAAACTTGCGCATATGGTTGATGATAAACTTCACGCGCGTTCTACAGGTCCATACTCACTCGTTACGCAGCAGCCACTTGGCGGTAAAGCTCAGTTTGGCGGACAGCGTTTCGGTGAGATGGAAGTATGGGCACTTGAAGCATACGGTGCTGCTTATACGCTGCAGGAAATCTTAACTGTTAAATCCGATGACATTGTCGGTCGTGTGAAAACATACGAAGCAATCGTTAAAGGTGAAAATGTTCCAGAACCAGGTGTCCCTGAATCATTCAAAGTATTGATTAAAGAGCTTCAAAGCCTTGGTCTTGACGTGAAAATGATGTCAGGCGACGATAAGGAAATTGAATTGCGTGATCTTGAAGACGAAGAGGATGTGCAGCAGGCCGATACATTAAACATCGCTCCTGAAGCCGCTGGAATTGAACCAATCGGATCAAAAGACTGAACCATATTTACAAATAGCATTTCGTCCAAAAAGCGCTCTTAGCGCTTTTTGGGCGCTTTCAAGGAAATCGGTAAAAAGAAAAGGGAGGTAGGCCCCTTGCTGGATGTCAATAATTTTGAGTATATGAAGATTGGTCTTGCTTCACCTGATAAGATTCGTTCTTGGTCTTATGGAGAAGTCAAAAAACCTGAAACAATTAATTACCGTACACTCAAGCCAGAAAAAGACGGCTTGTTCTGCGAACGGATTTTTGGCCCTACGAAAGATTGGGAGTGCCATTGTGGCAAATATAAACGTGTCCGCTATAAAGGTGTCGTCTGTGACCGCTGTGGCGTTGAAGTAACAAAAGCGAAAGTACGCCGTGAACGTATGGGCCACATTGAGCTGGCAGCACCAGTTTCGCATATTTGGTATTTCAAAGGAATCCCAAGCCGCATGGGTCTCGTTTTGGACATGTCTCCGCGTGCTTTAGAAGAAATCATTTATTTCGCTTCATACGTGGTTACGGAGTCAGGTGATACAGCACTTGAGAAGAAGCAGCTTCTTTCTGAAAAAGAATTCCGCACGTACCGCGATAAATACGGTAATAAATTCCAGGCGGCTATGGGAGCAGAAGCGATCAAAAAGCTTCTCCAAGATATTGACCTTGATAAAGAAACAGAACAGCTAAAAGAAGAATTAAAATCAGCACAGGGACAGCGTCGGACACGTGCGATTAAACGTCTTGAAGTGATCGAAGCATTCCGTCATTCGGGCAACCATCCGGACTGGATGGTTTTAGATGTGCTGCCGGTCATTCCGCCAGAACTTCGCCCGATGGTACAGCTGGACGGCGGTCGTTTTGCAACATCTGATTTGAATGATTTGTATCGCCGTGTGATTAACCGGAACAACCGTTTAAAACGTCTTTTAGACCTTGGTGCCCCAAGCATTATCGTTCAAAATGAAAAACGGATGCTGCAAGAAGCCGTTGATGCATTGATTGATAACGGCCGTCGCGGCCGCCCTGTTACAGGTCCGGGTAACCGTCCATTGAAATCACTTTCGCATATGCTGAAAGGGAAACAAGGCCGTTTCCGTCAAAACTTGCTCGGAAAACGGGTCGATTATTCTGGTCGTTCTGTAATCGTCGTCGGTCCAAACTTAAAGATGTATCAATGTGGTCTTCCAAAAGAAATGGCGCTTGAGCTTTTTAAGCCGTTCGTGATGAAAGAACTCGTTGAACGTGGTCTTGCACACAACATTAAAAGTGCAAAGCGTAAAATTGAGCGCGTGCAGTCCGATGTATGGGATGTACTTGAAGAAGTCATCCGTGAGCATCCTGTTTTATTGAACCGGGCACCGACGCTTCACCGTCTCGGTATCCAGGCATTTGAACCAACATTGGTTGAAGGACGCGCAATTCGTCTTCACCCGCTCGTATGTACAGCATACAATGCGGACTTTGATGGTGACCAAATGGCCGTTCACGTGCCGCTTTCTGCTGAAGCGCAAGCGGAAGCCCGCATGCTGATGCTGGCTGCACAAAACATTTTGAATCCGAAAGACGGAAAGCCAGTTGTTACACCGTCACAGGATATGGTTCTTGGAAACTATTACTTAACGCTTGAGCGTGAAGATTCAATAGGAGAAGGGGCTATCTTTAAAGATACAAATGAGGCGATTTTGGCTTATCAAAACGGATATGTTCACTTACACACACGTGTAGCAGTGGCGGCATCATCCCTTGAAAACCAAACATTCACAGAAAAACAAAATAAGCAGCTTCTTATCACAACGGTTGGCAAATTGATCTTTAATGAAATTTTGCCGGATACATTCCCGTACATCAACGAACCGACAAGCAGCAACCTTGAAGTGAAAACGCCAGAGAAATATTTTGTTGATGCGGGTGTGAACGTGCCTGAGCATATTGCCAAGCAGGAAGTTATTGAGCCGTTTAAAAAGAAAATTCTCGGTAACATTATCGCGGAAGTGTTTAAACGCTTTAAGATTACTGAAACATCTAAAATGCTTGACCGTATGAAAGACCTTGGCTTTAGACACTCGACAAAAGCGGGTATTACAGTAGGGGTTGCGGACATCGTCGTTTTAAGTGAAAAAGAAGGAATCCTAAAAGAAGCACAAGCAAAAGTGGACAATGTTATGAAGCAGTTCCGCCGCGGTTTAATTACCGAAGAAGAACGCTACGACCGTGTCATTTCTGTTTGGAGTGCGGCGAAAGATGTTATTCAAGGTAAATTGATGGCGTCTCTTGATAAACGCAACCCAATCTTTATGATGAGTGATTCAGGAGCCCGTGGTAATGCTTCCAACTTTACACAGCTTGCTGGTATGCGCGGACTCATGGCCAACCCGGCTGGGCGTATTATCGAACTTCCGATCAAGTCATCGTTCCGTGAAGGTCTGACGGTACTCGAGTACTTTATTTCAACACACGGTGCACGTAAAGGTCTTGCCGATACGGCTCTGAAAACAGCCGATTCTGGTTACTTAACACGTCGTCTTGTTGACGTAGCGCAAGATGTCATCGTCCGCGAAGATGATTGTGGAACAGACCGCGGCCTGGAAATCGGCTCGATTAAAGACGGCACTGAAATTATTGAAGCGCTCGAAGAACGTCTTGTCGGCCGTTATTCACGCAAAGCAATCAAACATCCTGAAACAGGTGAAGTGATTCTCCGTGAAAACGAACAAATTGATGAAGACTTGGCGAAAATCATTGTAGAAGCGGGCGTGGAAACAGTTTGGATCCGCTCTGCCTTTACATGTAATACGCGCCACGGCGTATGTAAAAAATGCTATGGACGCAACTTGGCAACCGGCCAGGAAGTGGAAGTCGGTGAAGCAGTTGGTATTATCGCTGCCCAGTCGATCGGGGAACCAGGAACACAGCTTACAATGCGTACGTTCCATACAGGCGGCGTAGCTGGAGACGATATTACACAGGGTCTTCCGCGTATTCAGGAAATTTTCGAAGCGCGTAACCCGAAAGGTCAGGCAATTATCTCGGAAATCAACGGCACGATTGCGTCGATTACAGAAGGCCGCGACCGTCAGCAGGAAATTACGATTCAAGGAGACGTGGAAACACGTTCTTACACAGCTCCATACACGGCTCGCTTGAAAGTAGCGGTTGGTGATCAAATTGAACGGGGTCAAGTATTAACAGAAGGTTCGATTGATCCGAAAGAATATTTGAAAATCAAAGACGTGGCCTCTGTACAGGAATATTTATTGCGCGAAGTGCAAAAAGTATACCGTATGCAAGGGGTAGAAATCGGCGATAAGCACGTCGAAGTAATGGTCCGCCAGATGCTTCGCAAAGTGCGCGTACTTGAAGCGGGAGACACTGATGTTCTTCCAGGCAGCCTGCTTGAAATTCATCAGTTCCGTGACGCAAACGAAAAAGCCCTTCTTGAAGGCGGAATCCCGGCAACGGGGCGTCCGATTCTTCTCGGTATTACAAAAGCATCGCTTGAAACGGATTCTTTCTTGTCTGCTGCATCCTTCCAGGAAACAACTCGTGTTCTGACGGATGCTGCAATCAAAGGGAAACGTGACGAATTGCTCGGTTTGAAAGAAAACGTCATTATCGGAAAACTCGTTCCAGCGGGTACCGGCATGCAGCGTTATCGCCAATCTGAAGCAAATTTGAAGCAGGAAGCACCTGTTACAGCCGAATAATCTTTTATCGGCGCCTTGATCGCAAGGGCGCCGATAAATTTTTTTTGAAAAGAACAGTTGACACTAAAAAACGAAAATGTTACTATGATCAAGGTGCTCCTATACGACCTTACCTTATGTCTGGATATAGGAACAAAACAATCATTGCCACTATTCGCAAAGGACGTTTTTGCAGGCTTTCTGCAAGAACTTTGTTTTTGCCCAAAAATGACCCACCTGGAAGTGTGGGCTTAGAAAAAAAGGAAGGGAGGATCTTTACATGCCTACAATTAATCAGTTAGTACGTAAGCCTCGTAAATCAAAGATCACTAAATCGAATTCTCCGGCGCTTAATAAAGGATTCAACAGCTTTAAGAAAGCCCAAACGAATGTACTTTCTCCGCAGAAACGCGGTGTTTGCACACGTGTTGGTACAATGACGCCGAAGAAACCAAACTCAGCGCTTCGTAAATATGCACGTGTGCGTTTGAGCAACGGTATTGAAGTAACAGCTTATATCCCAGGTATTGGCCATAACCTTCAAGAGCATAGTGTTGTTTTGATTCGCGGCGGACGTGTAAAAGACTTACCGGGAGTACGTTACCACATCGTTCGTGGTGCGCTTGATACTGCCGGCGTTGAAACTCGTCGCCAAGGCCGTTCTAAATACGGTACAAAACGCCCTAAAGCTCCTAAAGCATAAAAAACTTATAAACTCAATTTCCGAAAGGAGGAAAAAATATGCCACGTAAAGGCCCAGTAGCAAAAAGAGATGTATTGCCTGATCCGCTTTACAACTCAAAACTCGTTTCTCGTCTTATTAACAAAATGATGGTTGACGGTAAAAGAGGAAAATCCCAAGCAATTCTTTACGCAGCTTTTGAAACGATCCGTGAACGTACGGGTAATGATCCAATGGAAGTATTTGACCAGGCAATGAAAAACATCATGCCAGTACTAGAGGTGAAAGCACGCCGTGTCGGCGGTGCTAACTACCAGGTGCCAATTGAAGTTCGCCCGGAACGCCGTACAACACTCGGTCTCCGCTGGTTGGTGAATTATGCGCGTCTTCGCGGTGAAAAAACAATGGAAGAACGCCTTGCAGCGGAAATTATGGATGCTGCAAACAATAGCGGTGCTTCTGTGAAAAAACGCGAAGATACACACAAAATGGCGGAAGCAAACAAAGCGTTTGCTCACTACCGCTGGTAATCTTTAAACTAAACCTAACCTCATTCAGGAAGGAGAAAGACATAGATGGCAAGAGAGTTCTCCTTAAATAACACTCGTAACATCGGCATCATGGCTCACATCGACGCTGGTAAAACAACGACGACTGAGCGTATCCTGTATTACACAGGACGCATTCACAAAATTGGTGAAACGCATGAAGGCGCTTCTCAAATGGACTGGATGGAGCAGGAACAGGAGCGTGGTATTACAATCACTTCTGCTGCAACAACTGCTTCTTGGAAAGGCCATCGCGTTAACATCATTGATACACCAGGACACGTAGACTTCACTGTAGAAGTTGAACGTTCTTTGCGTGTTCTTGATGGTGCTGTAACGGTTCTTGATGCTCAATCAGGGGTAGAACCACAAACGGAAACAGTATGGCGTCAAGCGACAACATACGGTGTTCCACGTGTCGTATTCGTCAACAAAATGGACAAATTGGGTGCAGACTTTCTTTACTCTGTCCGCACAATCCATGATCGTCTAATGGCGAACGCACATCCAATTCAATTGCCAATCGGTGCTGAAGACGAGTTCTCAGGCATCATTGACTTAATTGAAATGAAAGCAACATTCTATGGAAATGACCTTGGAACTGAAATTGAAGTAGGGGATATTCCAGCAGAATACAAAGACCAAGCAGACGAATACCGTGAAAAGCTAATCGAAGCTGTAGCGGAACTTGACGAAGAACTAATGGAGAAATACCTTGGCGGCGAAGAATTGACGAATGACGAAATCAAAGCTGCGATCCGTAAAGGTGTTATCAACGTAGAATTTTTCCCTGTAATGGTTGGTTCAGCATTTAAAAACAAAGGTGTTCAGCTTATGCTGGATGCTGTTATCGACTACCTTCCAGCGCCAACGGATGTACCAGCAATTAAAGGTACACTTCCAGACAGCGATGAAGAAGTGGAACGTGCAGCAAGCGACGAAGCGCCATTCTCGGCTCTTGCGTTTAAGGTTATGACGGATCCTTATGTCGGTAAATTAACATTCTTCCGTGTTTATTCGGGTGTTCTTCAATCCGGTTCTTACGTGCAAAACTCGACAAAAGGAAAGCGCGAGCGTGTAGGACGTATCCTGCAAATGCATGCCAATTCCCGTGAAGAGATTTCACAAGTATACGCAGGCGATATCGCTGCTGCTGTTGGCTTGAAAGATACAACGACTGGCGATACACTTTGCGAAGAAAAGAATCTTGTTATTCTTGAATCTATGGTGTTCCCTGATCCAGTTATCTCTCTATCAGTTGAGCCGAAATCAAAAGCCGACCAAGATAAGATGACGATCGCACTTCAAAAACTTCAAGAAGAAGATCCAACATTCCATGCGCATACTGACCAGGAAACTGGGGAAGTTATTATCGCAGGTATGGGTGAGCTTCATCTTGATATTCTCGTTGACCGTATGCGTCGCGAATTTAAGGTAGAAGCAAACGTTGGTGCACCACAAGTATCTTACCGTGAAACATTCCGTTCAAGTGCTCAGGTTGAGGGTAAATTTGCCCGTCAATCCGGTGGACGCGGACAGTTTGGCCACGTTTGGATCGAATTCTCTCCGAACGAAGAAGGAGCAGGTTTCGAATTCGAAAATGGCATCGTCGGTGGTTCTGTACCACGTGAGTACGTTCCAGCTGTTCAAGCAGGTCTTGTAGATTCTATGAAAAATGGTGTTCTTGCCGGCTATCCATTGATCGATGTTAAGGCTCGTCTGTTTGACGGTTCTTACCATGATGTCGATTCATCTGAGATGGCATTTAAAATCGCTGCGTCAATGGCGCTTAAAAATGCGATTTCTAAATGTAACCCGGTACTTCTTGAACCGCTTATGAAAGTTGAAGTTGTTATTCCGGATGAATATCTTGGCGACATCATGGGTGATATTACATCACGTCGTGGACGCGTAGAGGGTATGGAAGCTCGCGGTAATGCGCAAGTTGTTAAAGCGTTCGTTCCGCTTTCTCAAATGTTCGGTTACGCAACGTCACTTCGTTCTAACACGCAAGGACGCGGTAACTACTCTATGCACTTCGATCATTACGAAGAAGTTCCTAAGAGTGTTATGGAAACAATCATCAAAAAAAATAAAGGCGAATAATTGATTTATACTCGTTAATCAAGTATAAATACTATTGTAAGCTTTCCCTTCTTTCGGAAAAGGTTTATTTTCCGAAAGAAGACCAATATAAAAAACAACTAATTTCTATATTTTGAAGGAGGACTTCCTAATGGGAAAAGCAAAATTCGACCGTTCAAAACCACACGTTAACATTGGTACAATTGGCCACGTTGACCATGGTAAAACAACTCTAACAGCTGCAATCACAACTGTTCTTGCAAAAACTGGTGGTGCGGAAGCACGTGCATACGATCAAATCGATGGTGCACCAGAAGAGCGCGAGCGCGGTATCACAATCTCAACTGCACACGTTGAGTATGAAACTGAAACTCGTCACTATGCACACGTTGACTGCCCAGGACATGCTGACTATGTTAAAAACATGATCACTGGTGCAGCACAAATGGATGGCGGTATCCTAGTAGTATCTGCTGCTGATGGTCCAATGCCACAAACACGTGAGCATATCCTTCTTTCACGTCAAGTAGGTGTTCCATTCCTAGTAGTATTCATGAACAAATGTGATATGGTTGATGACGAAGAGCTTCTTGAACTTGTTGAAATGGAAGTTCGCGATCTTCTTTCTGATTATGACTTCCCTGGCGATGACATTCCTGTTATCAAGGGTTCTGCTCTTAAAGCACTTGAAGGCGATGCTGCATGGGAAGAAAAAATCCATGAGCTTATGGCTGCTGTGGATGAGTATATCCCAACGCCAACACGCGATACTGATAAGCCATTTATGATGCCTGTTGAGGATGTTTTCTCAATCACTGGCCGTGGTACAGTAGCAACAGGACGCGTTGAGCGTGGACAAATCAAAGTTGGTGACACAATCGAAATCATCGGTTTCACTGAAGAGCCAAAAACAACAACTGTAACAGGTGTTGAAATGTTCCGTAAGCTTCTTGATTATGCTGAAGCTGGCGACAACATCGGCGCACTTCTTCGCGGTGTAGCTCGTGAAGATATCCAACGTGGTCAAGTATTGGCTAAACCAAGCACAATCACGCCACATACAACGTTCAAAGCGGAAGTTTATGTTCTTTCTAAAGAAGAGGGTGGACGTCACACTCCATTCTTCACAAACTACCGTCCACAATTCTACTTCCGTACAACTGACGTAACGGGTATCTGCAACCTTCCTGAAGGCGTAGAAATGGTTATGCCTGGTGACAACGTAGAAATGTCAGTAGAATTGATTGCTCCAATCGCGATTGAAGAAGGTACTAAATTCTCAATCCGTGAAGGCGGCCGTACAGTAGGCGCTGGCGTTGTAGCATCAATCCAAAAATAAGTTTTCACCCCGAAACAGTCCGGTTCCGGCCGGGCTGTTTTTTGTTTGTAAAAAACTTTCTTTATGGTGTTGCATTCAAAGGAGAAAGCATGTATAATAATAAATGTTGGTTTTTGACAGCGTTGATGCGGAAGGTTGCTGACACACCCGGCCGCTTTGCCATGGCGGTGTCGTCAGGGAAAAATTTTCGCGGAGTATGTCTATTAGCTAAATAGGCGATAAAGGAGGGAAAATAATGGCAAAACAAAAAATTCGTATTCGTTTGAAAGCATATGATCATCGTATTCTTGATCAATCAGCGGAGAAAATCGTTGAGACAGCAAAACGTTCTGGTGCAAGTGTATCCGGTCCGATCCCGCTTCCAACTGAGAAATCTATCTACACGATTCTTCGTGCGGTTCATAAGTACAAAGATTCTCGTGAACAGTTCGAAATGCGTACTCATAAACGTTTAATCGATATCGTGAACCCAACTCCAAAAACAGTTGATTCATTGATGCGTTTAGACTTGCCGTCAGGCGTTGACATCGAAATTAAACTTTAATAAATAAATACATTAATAAAAAATCAGGAGGTGTAACTCATGACCAAAGGAATCTTAGGAAGAAAAATCGGTATGACGCAAGTGTTTGCTGAAAACGGTGAACTGATCCCAGTAACTGTAATCGAAGCAGCACCGAACGTTGTACTTCAGAAAAAATCAGTCGAAAGCGACGGCTACTCAAGCGTTCAACTAGGTTTTGAAGACAAGCGTGAAAAGCTTGCAAACAAACCATTACTTGGACACGTGAAAAAAGCAGGCGAAGGCATCGCACCTAAGCGCTTCATTCGTGAGTTTCGTAACATCGACATCGATCTTGAAATTGGTCAAGAAGTCAAAGTTGATATTTTTGCAGAAGGCGACATCGTCGACGTAACAGGAATTTCAAAAGGGAAAGGCTTCCAGGGTGCTATTAAGCGTCACGGACAAAGCCGCGGACCTATGTCCCATGGTTCCCGCTACCATCGTCGTCCAGGTTCAATGGGACCTGTAGCGCCAAACCGCGTATTTAAAAACAAACTACTCCCTGGCCGTATGGGTGGAGAGCAAGTAACAGTACAAAACCTACAAGTCGTAAAAGTGGACGCTGAGCGCAACGTTCTTCTTATTAAAGGTAACGTTCCAGGATCCAAAAAAGCCTTGATCCAGGTTAAAACTGCGGTTAAAGCAAACTAATCAACTTTTACAAGAAAGGAGGAAACAGAAATGGCTAAAGTTAAAGTATTAAACCAAACTGGTTCTGAAGTCGGCGATATCGAACTAAACGACGCTGTATTCGGAATCGAACCAAATGAACACGTCGTATTTGAAGCGGTGATTATGCAGCGCGCATCTTTGCGTCAAGGTAATCACAAAGTTAAAAATCGTTCGGAAGTTCGCGGCGGCGGTCGTAAGCCTTGGAAACAAAAAGGAACTGGACGTGCGCGTCAAGGTTCTATCCGTTCTCCACAATGGCGCGGCGGTGGTGTGGTCTTCGGTCCGACTCCACGCAGCTACAGCTACAAATTGCCGAAAAAGGTACGTCGTCTTGCATTGAAATCTGCTTTGTCATCAAAAGTACAAGAGCAAAACATTCTTGTGTTGGAAGCTTTGTCATTCGACGCGCCAAAAACAAAAGAATTCACTGCAGTGTTGAAAAACTTGTCTGTTGACTCAAAAGCATTGATCGTAACAGATACAGTAAATGAATTCGTTGCATTGTCAGCGCGCAACATCCCTGGTGTAACAGTGGTTGAAGCATCTGGCATCAACATCCTTGACCTGCTTGGACATGATAAACTTATCATTACTAAAGCGGCGGTTGAAAAAGTAGAGGAGGTGCTTGCATAATGGATGCACGCGATGTGATTAAGCGCCCCGTTATTACTGAACAATCTATGGCTGTAATGGCTGAGAAAAAATACACTTTCGAAGTGGACGTACGTGCGAACAAAACGCAAGTCAAGACTGCTGTTGAAGCGATCTTCGGCGTTAAAGTCAAAAACGTGAACGTCATGAACTACAAAGGTAAATTTAAGCGTATGGGACGTCATGCCGGCTATACAAACAAACGCCGTAAAGCAATCGTTACATTGACGCAAGACAGCAAAGAAATCGAACTTTTCGAAGCGTAATAAACGCATAAAATAGAAGAGGAGGGACACGAAATGGCGATTAAAAAGTACAAACCGACCACAAATGGTCGTCGTAACATGACGACTTTGGATTATGCTGAAATTACAACAAGCACACCTGAGAAATCATTGCTTGAGCCGTTGAAAAAGAAAGGCGGCCGTAATAACCAAGGTAAAATCACAGTCCGTCATAGAGGCGGCGGTCACAAGCGTCAATACCGTATTATCGACTTCAAACGTGATAAAGATGGCATTCCAGGACGCGTTGCTACGATCGAATATGATCCGAACCGTTCCGCTAACATTGCACTCGTGAACTACGTTGATGGAGAAAAACGCTATATCTTAGCACCAAAAAACCTCGTAGTTGGAACAGAAATCGTGTCTGGACCGGAAGCAGATATTAAAGTAGGAAACGCACTTCCTCTTGTTAATATTCCGGTTGGTACAGTGATTCACAACATTGAATTGAAACCAGGCAAAGGCGGACAGTTAGTTCGTTCTGCAGGAACTTCAGCTCAAGTACTTGGTAAAGAAGGCAAATATGTACTCGTTCGCTTGAACTCAGGTGAAGTGCGCATGATTCTTGCAACATGCCGTGCTACAATCGGTCAAGTTGGTAATGAGCAGCATGAACTTGTTAACATTGGTAAAGCAGGACGTTCACGCTGGTTGGGCAAACGCCCTACTGTTCGTGGTTCTGTAATGAATCCGAACGACCATCCACACGGTGGTGGTGAAGGACGCGCGCCAATCGGTCGTAAAGGCCCTGTTACACCTTGGGGCAAACCAGCTCTTGGGTACAAAACACGTAAAAAAGTTAACAAATCAGATAAATTTATCGTTCGTCGTCGCAAAAAATAACGTAATTGACCTACGGTTCCAAGTGCGAACCGTAGACCAATCACGAAGGGAGGTACACAAATGGGCCGCAGCTTGAAAAAAGGACCTTTTGTTGATGATCATTTATTCAATAAAGTTGAAAAACTGAATGAAACTGAAAAAAAACAAGTTATTAAAACTTGGTCACGCCGTTCTACGATTTTCCCGACATTCATCGGACACACAATCGCTGTATACGATGGTCGTAAACACGTACCTGTATACGTTACTGAAGACATGGTTGGTCATAAACTTGGTGAATTCGCGCCAACGCGTACGTATAAAGGACACGTTGCTGACGATAAGAAAACAAGACGTTAATTGAGAGGAGGATATCCCAATGGAAGCTAAAGCTGTCTTAAGAACAGTCCGCATTGCTCCTCGTAAGGTGCGTCTAGTGATTGACCTGATCCGAGGCAAGCAAGTGGGAGAAGCAGTGGCGATCTTGAAACACACGCCAAAAACGTCATCTCCTGTAATTGAAAAATTATTAAACTCTGCTATCGCAAATGCAGAACATAACTATGATCTTGATGTAAACAACCTTGTTGTTACACAAGCTTTTGTAGACGAAGGACCAACATTGAAACGTTTCCGTCCACGTGCAATGGGACGTGCAAGCGCAATTAACAAACGCACTAGCCACATCACAATCGTCGTGGCAGAAAAAAAGGAGGGATAATTCGTGGGTCAAAAAGTACATCCTCATGGACTGCGCGTCGGGATCATTCGCGACTGGGATTCTAAATGGTACGCTGAAAAAGACTACGCAAATCTTCTTCATGAAGATTTGAAAGTACGCGGATACATCGAAGAGCGCCTTAAAGATGCTTCTCTATCCCGTGTTGAAATTGAACGTGCTGCGAACCGTGTTAACGTTACTGTTCATACTGCTAAACCTGGTATGGTTATTGGTAAAGGCGGTTCTGAAGTAGAAGCACTTCGTAAAGCTTTAAATGAAATTACAGGCAAACGTGTTCACATTAACATCGTTGAAGTGAAACGTGCTGACCTTGATGCAAAACTAGTAGCGGAAAACATCGCTCGCCAGCTTGAAAACCGTGTATCATTCCGCCGCGCTCAAAAGCAGGCTATCCAGCGGACAATCCGTTCTGGTGCAAAAGGGATTAAAACACAAGTTTCAGGACGTCTTGGCGGAGCTGAGATTGCCCGTGCTGAACATTACAGTGAAGGATCAGTTCCACTTCATACTCTTCGCGCCGACATCGACTATGCAAATGTTGAGGCAAATACAACATACGGCAAGCTTGGCGTAAAAGTATGGATCTACCGTGGAGAGGTTCTTCCAACGAAGAAGCAAACTCAGGAAGGAGGCAAATAATATGTTGTTGCCAAAACGCGTAAAATATCGTCGTGTACACCGCGGCAAGATGCGCGGTCAAGCGAAAGGCGGAACAGAAATAGCATTTGGTGAGTATGGTCTTCAAGCAGTTGAAGCTTCTTGGATCACAAATCGTCAAATCGAATCTGCCCGTGTCGCGATGACTCGTTACATGAAACGTGGCGGTAAAGTTTGGATTAAAATTTTCCCTCACAAACCATATACGAAAAAACCTCTTGAAGTACGGATGGGTTCCGGTAAAGGTGCTCCTGAAGGCTGGGTAGCGGTCGTGAAACCAGGCAAGATCATGTTTGAAATTGCCGGCGTTCCTGAAGATGTTGCACGTGAAGCACTACGCCTTGCAGCGCATAAGCTTCCTATTAAATGCAAGATCGTAAAACGTGAAGAAATTGGTGGTGAATCAAATGAAAGCTAATGAAATCCGTGAACTTACCACTGCTGAAATTGAACAACAAGTAAAGTCGCTCAAAGAAGAACTCTTCAACCTTCGCTTTCAATTGGCGACGGGACAGCTTGAGAATACTGCCCGTATTCGTGAAGTACGTAAAGCGATCGCCCGCATGAAAACCGTGATTCGTCAACGGGAAATTGATAATCGATAATTGAAAGGAGGTTTGCACGATGAGCGAACGCAATCAGCGCAAAGTTTACACGGGCCGTGTTGTTTCTGACAAAATGGATAAAACAGTAACGGTTCTTATTGAAACATATAAAACACACAAGCTTTATGGCAAACGCATAAAGTACACTAAAAAGTTTAAGGCTCATGATGAGAACAACGAAGCGAAAATCGGTGACGTAGTCCGCATCATGGAAACACGGCCGCTTTCTGCAACAAAACGTTTCCGCCTTCTCGAAGTAGTGGAAAAAGCAGTCATCATCTAATTTATGTTCGGATAAATGTTAAAGTCCGAAAGGAGGTAACCTAAATGATCCAGCAAGAATCACGTTTAAAAGTAGCTGACAATTCTGGTGCACGTGAAGTATTAACGATCAAAGTCCTCGGTGGTTCCGGTCGTAAGACAGCTAATGTCGGTGATGTAATCGTGTGTACAGTAAAACAAGCAACACCAGGTGGCGTTGTCAAAAAAGGTGAAGTGGTAAAAGCGGTTATCGTTCGTACAAAGCGTGGAGTCAGCCGTAATGACGGTTCCTACATCCGCTTCGACGAAAACGCGTGCGTTATCATTCGTGACGATAAGAGCCCGCGTGGCACACGTATTTTCGGCCCGGTTGCCCGCGAACTTCGCGACAGCAATTTCATGAAGATTGTTTCCCTAGCTCCGGAAGTAATCTAATTGAACTGAATAAATAAAAGGCCCATCAAGGAGGTGCGCAACATGCACGTGAAAAAAGGCGATAAAGTGATGGTCATCACAGGCAAAGATAAAGGCAAAACAGGCGTTATTCTTGCAGCTTTCCCTAAAAAAGACCGTGTGCTTGTTGAAGGTATTAACATCGTGAAAAAACATGCGAAACCTTCACAATTAAATCCGCAGGGCGGCATCCTAAGCCAGGAAGCAGCTATTCACGTATCCAACGTAATGCTGTTGGATCCGAAAACAAATGAACCTACTCGCGTAGGTTACAAAGAAGTGGATGGCAAAAAAGTCCGCGTAGCAAAAAAATCCGGTGAAACTCTAGATAAATAAAAAGTTCAAGAAGGGAGGTATTCTAAGTGAACCGCCTTAAAGAAAAATATCAAAAAGAAATTACACCTGCTCTTGTGAGCAAGTTCAATTATACGTCAGTAATGCAAGTACCTAAAGTTGAAAAAATCGTCGTAAATATGGGTGTTGGTGAAGCAGTCCAAAACGCTAAAGTATTGGATACAGCTGTTGAAGAACTTACTCAAATCACTGGTCAAAAGCCAATGGTTACAAAAGCGAAAAATTCAATCGCAGGATTCCGTCTTCGTGAAGGTATGCCAATCGGTGCGAAAGTAACTCTTCGCGGCGAGCGCATGTACGAATTCCTTGATAAACTTGTTTCTATTTCACTTCCACGTGTACGTGACTTCCGCGGCGTTTCTAAAAAAGCGTTTGACGGTCGTGGCAACTACACTCTTGGTGTGAAGGAACAACTAATCTTCCCTGAGATTGATTACGATAAAGTATCAAAAGTACGCGGCATGGACATCGTTATCGTCACTACTGCCAACACGGACGAAGAAGCTCGTGAGTTGTTAACACAAATTGGAATGCCGTTCCAAAAGTAATCGCTATATAAGGGAGGCGAAAACGTGGCTAAAAAATCAATGATTGCGAAACAAAAGCGTACACAAAAGTTTCAAGTGCAAGAGTACACACGCTGCGAACGTTGCGGACGTCCACACTCTGTATTACGCAAATTTAAACTTTGCCGTATTTGTTTCCGTGAACTAGCTTATAAAGGTCAAATTCCTGGCGTTAAAAAAGCCAGCTGGTAATACACTGATTCCGGAAGGAGGTAATTATAAATGGTTATGACAGATCCGATTGCTGACTTGCTGACTCGCATCCGTAATGCGAACATGGTTCGTCATGAAAAACTGGAAGTACCTGCTTCCAAAATTAAACGTGAAATCGCTGAAATCTTGAAACGTGAAGGATTCGTCCGTGACGTTGAGTTCATCGAAGACGACAAACAAGGTGTTATCCGTATTTTCTTGAAATATAGCGGCAATGAGCGTGTAATCACAGGCTTGAAGCGTATTTCTAAACCAGGTCTTCGCGTATATGCGAAAGCTGATGAGGTACCACGTGTTCTTAACGGACTTGGTATTGCGATTCTTTCTACATCCACTGGTGTAGTAACTGATAAAGAAGCCCGCGCTAAGCAAGTAGGCGGCGAAGTACTCGCGTACGTTTGGTAATAATCTTTTAAAGAATGGAGGTGCGAAACTATGTCACGCGTAGGTAAAAAAGTAATCGAGCTTCCAGAAGGCGTTACGATTACAAACAATAATAATGAAGTGACTGTCAAAGGTCCTAAGGGAGAATTGACTCGTCGGTTTAATAAAGATTTATCAATTGAAATTGAAGGCAGCAATGTAACAGTCGTTCGTCCTTCAGATTCAAAAGAACACCGTACAATCCACGGAACAACTCGTGCGCTTCTTGCCAATATGGTAGAAGGCGTATCAAAAGGATTTGAACGTAACCTTGAGTTGGTTGGTGTCGGTTACCGTGCACAAAAACAAGGAACAAAACTTGTATTGAGTGTAGGTTTTTCACACCCAGTTGAATTCGAAGCAGAAAATGGCATTGAAATCGATGTTCCTGCAAATACAAAAATCAACATTAAAGGGATCGACAAAGAGCGCGTTGGAGCGATCGCTGCCAACATCCGCCAAGTTCGTCCTCCTGAGCCGTACAAAGGTAAAGGTATTCGTTATGAAGGCGAGCAAGTTCGCCGCAAAGAAGGTAAAACAGGTAAATAATGCCGCGTAGGCATCAGAAAGGAGTGACCTCGGGATGATCACAAAAGCTGATAAGAATAAAACGCGTAAAAGACGCCACGCCCGTGTACGTGCGAAAATCGCCGGTACAGCTGCGCGTCCTCGCTTGAACGTATTCCGTTCAAACAAGCACCTTTACGCTCAATTGATTGATGATGCAAATGGTGTTACACTTGCAAGTGCTTCAACTATTGAAAAAGATTTCGGTCTTGAATCAACAAGCAACCTGGAAGCTGCTGCGAAAGTTGGCGAATTACTCGCTAAACGCGCAACTGAAAAAGGTGTAGCTTCTGTTGTATTCGACCGTGGGGGCTACCTTTATCATGGCCGCGTTAAAGCTTTGGCTGACGCAGCACGTGAAAATGGCCTAGAATTCTAATAAAAGGAGGGACACATTTAATGCGTCGCATTGATCCAAACAAACTCGAACTTGAAGAACGTGTAGTAACGATCAACCGTGTTGCGAAAGTTGTAAAAGGTGGACGTCGTTTCCGCTTTACTGCACTCGTTGTCGTTGGCGATAAAAATGGTAATGTCGGTTTTGGAACTGGTAAAGCACAAGAAGTTCCAGACGCAATCCGTAAAGCAATTGATGATGCGAAGAAAAACCTTGTATTCGTACCGATGGTTGGCACAACATTGCCACACCAAGTAATCGGACACTTTGGTGCGGGTTCAGTCCTATTGAAACCTGCTTCTGAAGGTACAGGAGTTATCGCGGGCGGACCTGTCCGTGCGGTACTTGAACTTGCTGGTGTTGGTGACATTCTCTCCAAATCACTCGGTTCAAACACACCGATCAACATGGTTCGTGCTACAATTGAAGGCTTGAGAGAGCTAAAAACAGCTGAGCAAGTTGCAAAACTTCGCGGCAAATCTGTAGAAGAACTGTTAGGATAAGGGGGGAATCATAATGGCTGAGAAATTAAAAATTACCCTCACTCGCAGCTTGATCGGTCGTACACAAGATCAACGCGAGACTGTTAAGGCACTAGGTCTCCGCAAAATGCATCAAACGGTTGAGCAAAATGACAACACGGCAATTCGCGGTATGATTAAAAAAGTGTCTCATCTTGTGACTGTTACAGAAAAATAATTTTATTTTATAGAATAAGGAGGTGCAAGAGCATGAAACTTCATGAATTGAAACCAGCTGCAGGTTCCCGCAAAGAACGCAACCGTGTTGGACGCGGTACAGGTTCAGGTAACGGTAAAACTGCTGGTAGAGGTACTAAAGGTCAGAAATCACGTTCAGGCGGTGGTGTCCGTCTTGGATTTGAGGGTGGACAAACTCCTTTATTCCGTCGTCTTCCAAAACGTGGCTTTACAAACGTAAACCGTAAAGAATACGCAGTTGTAAACATCGATACATTGAATCGTTTCGAAGAAGGAACAGAAGTTACACCTGAACTTCTTATCGAAAGCGGCATCGTGAAAAGCGAAAAAGCAGGAATTAAAATTCTTGCGAACGGCAACGTAGAGAAAAAGCTTTCTGTTAAAGCGCACAAATTCTCTGCTGCTGCGAAAGAAGCAATTGAAGCGGCTGGCGGTAAGATTGAGGTGATCTAATGTTTCGCACAATCTCCAATTTTATGCGTGTGGGTGATATAAGAAACAAAATTATATTCACCCTCCTTATGTTAATCGTGTTCCGGATCGGCACATTCATTCCTGTTCCTTATGTTAATGCGGATGTTCTCCGCATGCAGGAGCAGGCTGGACTGATTGGATTCCTTAATACGTTCGGCGGAGGAGCGCTTCAAAACTTCTCGATTCTCGCGATGGGGATTATGCCTTACATTACAGCGTCCATTATCGTGCAGCTTTTGCAAATGGATGTTGTTCCTAAATTTACTGAATGGTCGAAGCAAGGTGACGTTGGACGGCGCAAACTGACTCAGTTTACCCGCTATTTCACAATCGTGCTCGGCCTCATTCAAGGTTTTGGAATGTCATATGGATTTAACCGTTTATATGGCGGATTACTTGTCGAAAACAGCAGCGTTGGCGGCTATATGCTTATTGCATTAGTGTTGACCGCGGGTACTGCTTTTCTTATGTGGCTTGGTGAACAAATCACAGCAAAAGGAGTCGGCAACGGAATTTCGATTATCATTTTCGCCGGAATTGTGGCGGCCATTCCAGGAGCAGTAAACCAAATTTACGCACAGCAAATTGAAGGGGCGGGCGATCAGCTCTTCCTGCGTATTGTTGTTCTTCTTTTGATTTTACTTGCGGTACTGGCGATTGTCGTTGGGGTTATTTTCTTCCAGCAGGCGCTGCGGAAAATCCCGATTCAATACGCGAAACGCGTTGGGGCAGGTGGCGGCATGGCACCGGTTGGCGGCCAGTCGACTCATCTTCCATTGAAAGTAAACGCAGCGGGTGTTATTCCGGTTATCTTTGCGATCTCGTTCTTGATCACACCGCAGACTATTGGTTCGTTTTTTGGTTCAAATGATGTGACGACAACCATTCAGAATATCTTTGACTATACGAAACCGGTCGGCATGGCGATCTACGTTGCATTGATTGTTGCGTTTACCTATTTCTATGCTTTCATTCAAGTAAACCCTGAACAAGTTGCTGATAACTTGAAAAAACAGGGTGGATATATTCCGGGCATTCGCCCCGGGAAGAACACACAGGATTATTTGACAAACGTGCTTTACCGTCTGACTTTTGTCGGTGCAATTTTCCTTTCAGCCGTTGCTGTGCTGCCTGTTTTCTTCATTCAATTCGCGGGTCTTCCACCAGCGGCACAAATCGGCGGTACTAGTCTTTTGATCGTCGTCGGTGTGGCACTTGAAACAATGAAGCAGCTTGAAGCACAACTTGTAAAGCGTCATTATAAAGGCTTTATGAAGTAAGCAAGGTGAGAAGTGTGATTCACTTCACTCAATCAGACTGAGGGGGTATATCGATGAATCTCGTGTTAATGGGATTGCCTGGTGCCGGTAAAGGGACTCAGGCAGAGAAAATTGTTGAAAAGTACGGCGTGCCGCACATTTCAACAGGGGACATGTTCCGTGCTGCAATGAAGGATGAAACAGAGCTTGGCTTAAAAGCAAAATCATTTATGGACAAAGGTGAACTCGTTCCGGATGAAGTGACGATTGGCATTGTCAACGAACGTCTTGCAAAAGCGGACTGTGCAGAAGGCTTTCTTTTAGACGGCTTCCCACGTACAGTAGCGCAGGCAGAAGCGCTCGAAGATATTCTTGCCGGCCTTAACCGTAAAATTGATTACGTCATTAATGTTGAGGTTGACCAAAATATTTTGATGGGCCGCCTAACAGGCCGCCGCATTTGCAAAAGCTGTGGTGCAACATATCATCTGGAATTCAATTCGCCATCTCAGGAAGATAAATGCGACCGTTGCGGCGGAGAATTATATCAACGTGCAGATGATAATGCGGAAACGGTTCAAAACCGCCTTGACGTGAATTTAAAACAAACAGCACCATTGCTTGCTTTCTATCGCGAAAAAGGTTATTTGAAAAACATTAACGGCCAGAAGGACATCAATATTGTTTTTGAAGACATTGAAGCACTCCTGAAAGGTCTTCGTAACTAATGATCATTTGTAAAACCCCTCGTGAACTGGAGATTATGAAAGAAGCGGGGCGTATTGTCGCGCTTACACATCAGGAACTGCAAAACCATATCTCTCCCGGGATAAGTACGATGGAGCTGGATGCTGTTGCGGAAACGTTCATTCGAAGCATGGAGGCAGCACCTTCTTTTAAAGGGTATAATGGTTTTCCCGGCAGCATTTGCGCTTCGGTTAATGAAGAGCTTGTGCACGGGATTCCCGGCAGCCGCACATTAAAAGAAGGCGACATTATCAGCATTGATATCGGCGCTTATTATAAAGGGTATCATGGCGACTCGGCCTGGACATACGCTGTCGGCCGGATTGCACCTGAGACGGAGAAGCTTCTCGACGTAACAGAGGAATCGCTTTACATCGGACTCAATGAAGCGAAACCGGATGAACGTCTTTCAACCATCTCCCATGCGATTCAAACGTATGTGGAATCGAATGGCTTTTCAATCGTTCGTGAGTATGTTGGGCATGGTGTCGGGCAGAACCTCCATGAGGCACCACAAATTCCTCATTACGGTCCGCCGGGAAAAGGACCGGTACTAAAACCCGGTATGGTGCTCGCGATCGAACCGATGGTCAATGCCGGTCGTCGTTACGTAAAAACACTTGAGGATAATTGGACTGTCGTTACACAGGATGGAAAAATGTGTGCTCATTTTGAACATACAATTGCGATAACCGAAACGGGCTTCGACATTTTGACGAAAGTCTAGGCATCCGCCAGACGGGATGAAAAGTGAAGGGAGACGAACTAAATGGCGAAAGACGATGTAATTGAAATTGAAGGTAAAGTCACTGAAACTTTGCCAAACGCCATGTTTAAGGTAGAATTGGAAAATGGGCATACTATTTTAGCGCATGTTTCAGGCAAAATCCGTATGCACTTTATCCGTATCTTGCCTGGTGATAAAGTAACAGTAGAACTTTCACCGTATGACTTAACACGCGGACGGATCACGTACCGTTACAAATAACATATATGGCGCTCCGGACTATGAAGGAGGTTGGAGAAATGAAAGTAAGACCATCAGTTAAGCCAATCTGTGAGAAATGCAAAGTCATTCGCAGACGCGGCAAAGTTATGGTTATTTGTGAAAACCCTAAGCATAAACAAAAACAAGGCTAATATTAAAGGGAGGTGCACATTTTATGGCACGTGTAGCAGGTGTTGATATTCCACGCGAAAAGCGTGTAGTTATCTCGTTAACTTATATTTTTGGAATTGGCAGACCAACTGCTGAACAAATTCTTGAAGAAGCAGGCGTTTCTCAAGACACTCGTGTACGCGATTTAACGGAAGATGAATTAAACAAAATCCGTGAAATCGTTGACCGCTTGAAAGTAGAGGGTGACCTTCGTCGTGAAGTATCTCTTAACATTAAACGTTTGATGGAAATCGGTTCATTCCGTGGTATCCGTCATCGCCGTGGACTTCCAGTACGTGGACAGAACACGAAAAATAACGCGCGTACTCGTAAAGGCCCGCGTAAAACTGTAGCTAACAAGAAAAAATAATTGGTAAAGGAGGCAGAATTAAGACATGGCTCGTAAACAACAAACTCGTAAGCGTCGTGTGAAAAAGAATATCGAATCTGGTATTGCTCACATCCGCTCAACGTTCAACAACACAATTGTCACTATTACAGACGTTCACGGTAACGCTCTATCTTGGTCAAGTGCAGGTTCCCTTGGTTTCAGAGGATCACGTAAATCCACTCCGTTTGCTGCTCAAATGGCTGCTGAAACAGCTGCTAAAGCATCAATCGAACATGGTATGAAAACTCTTGAAGTAACAGTAAAAGGTCCTGGTTCAGGCCGTGAAGCTGCTATTCGTGCGCTTCAAGCAGCAGGTTTGGAAGTTACTGCAATTAAAGATGTAACACCTGTACCTCACAATGGCTGCCGTCCTCCAAAACGTCGTCGTGTTTAATCTTCCTGCATAAAGGAGAACTATTCCGGTTATAATGGAAAATTGACTGTTTTGATTCAGGAATTGACCACTTGCTTTGTAAAATCGGGAATGGTAAACATGGGGAATTTCGGGTTACCGGAATTTCGACGTATTCAAGGAGGGAAAATGGAATGATCGAAATTGAAAAGCCAAAAATCGAAACGGTTGAGATCAGCGATGATGCTACGTTTGGAAAGTTCGTCGTGGAACCACTTGAACGCGGATATGGTACAACTCTAGGGAACTCCTTGCGTCGTATTTTATTATCTTCACTTCCGGGTGCCGCAGTGACAGCCATTCAGATTGATGGTGTACTTCACGAATTCTCAACAATTGAAGGCGTCGTAGAAGATGTTACGTCGATCATTTTGAACATTAAAAAATTAGCGCTTAAGATTTATTCCGATGAGGAAAAAACGCTTGAAATTGATGTTCAAGGTCCAGGAACGGTAACGGCTGCCGACATTACTCATGACAGCGATGTGGAAATTTTAAATCCTGATCTGCATATTGCGACATTGGGCGAAAACGCCAATTTCCGTATGCGCTTGACGGCACAACGCGGCAGAGGGTACAACCGGGCTGATCACAACAAAAAAGAAGATCATCCAATCGGCGTCATTGCGATCGACTCCATCTATACACCTGTATCGCGTGTGAACTTCCAAGTGGAAAACACTCGTGTCGGGCAGCTTTCAAACTTTGATAAATTGTCACTGGACGTTTGGACAGATGGCAGCATCGGACCGAAAGAAGCGATTTCTTTAGGTGCAAAAATTTTAAATGAACATCTTAACATTTTCGTAGGATTAACAGATGAAGCACAGCATGCGGAAATTATGGTAGAAAAAGAAGAAGATCAGAAAGAAAAAGTACTTGAGATGACGATCGAAGAACTTGATCTATCTGTCCGTTCTTACAACTGCTTAAAACGCGCTGGTATTAATACTGTTCAAGAACTTGCGAACAAGAGCGAGGACGACATGATGAAAGTCCGCAACCTTGGCCGTAAATCACTTGAAGAAGTAAAAGCGAAACTGGACGAGCTTGGCCTCGGCTTACGAAAAGAAGATTGATTGACTAAACGACATCAATAAAGGAGGGTATCTTCATGGCTTACAGAAAGCTAGGACGTACAAGCGCTCAGCGCAAAGCGATGCTTCGTGATTTGACAACAGATCTTATCATCAGCGAACGCATTGAAACGACTGAAGCACGTGCAAAAGAATTGCGCTCAGTTGTAGAAAAAATGATTACACTCGGTAAACGTGGTGACTTGCATGCCCGCCGTCAGGCTGCTGCATTCATTCGTCACGAAGTCGCTTCTACTGTAGAAGTAGAGAAAAAAGGCAAAATGAAAGAGCAGCCTGTATACGCTCTTCAAAAATTGTTTGATGATGTAGCTCCACGCTATACAGAGCGTCAAGGTGGCTATACTCGTATTATGAAAGTCGGTCCACGCCGCGGCGATGGTGCACCAATGGTGATTATTGAGCTAGTATAAGCCAATAAGACCGCGAAATGGGCAGAACAAAACGAACGTTGCTTTGTTTTGCCCTTTTTTTATACTCAAATAAAGCGTATTTTTTGGGACATTGTCCAGCTTCAGGCAAGCCAGTCCCTCGACCATACGCGGTCCTGGGCGGCCGCCTTGCGCTTTTCTATCAACAAGCTTAGAGCGTTACGATGGGCGTACCTTTTTTACGCTTCACGTGCGTCCCGTCTAGCTCATGCACCCCCTGCCACGCTGCGGACAGCAGCAAGCAAGAAGAGAACGTTTCTTCGGCTCGGGGTGCGGGCTTTTTTTGTTTTTGCCGAAAATAGGAGGGGTCAGCTTGGGTGAAATTGTGATTTCCATTCAAGACGTATCATTTCAATATCCGGATCAAACAGCTTTTGCACTTCAAGACGTATCATTGCGTGTACAGCGCGGCGAATGGCTGGCAATCGTCGGTCATAATGGGTCAGGAAAGTCGACGCTGGCAAAGATGCTGAATGGACTTCACTATCCGCAAACAGGACAGGTTACAATTGGTGGATTGACACTCTCAGAAGATAACGTTTGGGCGATACGTGAAAAGCTCGGAATGGTTTTTCAAAATCCAGATAATCAATTCGTCGGCACAACGGTGCAGGATGATGTGGCTTTTGGGTTAGAAAACAACGGTGTTGAACAGACGAAGATGAAGGAACGTGTGCTGACGGCACTCCAAAAAGTCGGCATGACGGCCTTTCTGAATCAAGAGCCCCATCATCTATCCGGCGGCCAAAAGCAGCGGGTGGCGATTGCGAGCGTGATCGCACTGCGCCCGGACATTATTTTGCTTGATGAAGCAACCTCGATGCTTGATCCGCTAGGACGTGATGAAGTAATGGACACGATTCGTGAACTAAAAGAAAAAGAAGGATTGACTGTGATTTCGATTACACATGATCTTGAAGAAGCGGCAAAAGCGGATCGGGTTGTTGTGCTGAACGAAGGCAGCGTATACACGGAAGGGACACCACAAGAGATTTTTCAGATGGACCAGGAATTGCTTCAACTTGGCCTTGGTGTGCCGTTTTCAGTTCGGATGAGTCAGCTGCTGGCGGATGAAGGACTGTTGCTGACGCAGCGACATTTTAATGAAGAAGAGCTGGTGAGAGACGTATGGACATTAAACTTCGCGAAGTAGAATACCGGTATGCAGCAGGTACGCCGTTTGAACGGATGGCTATAACAGATGTTTCATTTCACATTCCGTCTGGTGAATATGTGGCGATTATCGGCCATACAGGCTCCGGCAAATCAACCGTTCTTCAGCATTTAAACGTACTGTTAAAACCGCTAAAAGGTGAAATAGATATTGGTAGCCGAACCATTGCTACCGGCCGGAAAGAAAAAAACTTAAAAGAGATCCGACGCCGCGTTGGCATTGTTTTTCAATTCCCGGAGCATCAGCTGTTTGAAGAAACAGTTGAGAAAGATATTTGTTTTGGCCCGATGAATTTTGGTGTACAGGAAGAACAGGCGAAGCAGCGTGCCCGTGATGCTATTCGTCTCGTTGGACTGCCGGAGAATGTCCTGGAGCGGTCCCCCTTTGACCTGTCAGGCGGACAAATGAGACGTGTGGCGATCGCCGGCGTACTGGCGATGAAACCGGATGTGCTCGTCCTGGATGAGCCGACAGCAGGACTTGATCCTCGCGGCCGGTTAGACATGATGGAAATGTTCGCTTCACTTCAAAAGAAAAATGGACTGACGTGTGTTCTTGTCACGCACAGTATGGAAGACGCCGCCCGTTATGCGGATCGCATTGTCATGATGCATAAAGGGCGTGTGTATAAAACGGGCACACCCCGTGATATTTTCAGCAACCGTGACAGTTTAACAGCGATTGGACTCGATGTGCCGGAAACAATCCGCTTCCAGCATTTATTTGAAGAAAAACTGGGTTATCCACTGAAGCATCTTTGTTTGACTCCAGAAGAATTGGCACAAGAAATCCGCCGTCTGCGTGGTGATCGCCAATGATGGAGAAAATAATTTTAGGGCGCTATTTGCCGGCGGATTCGGTTGTGCACCGGATGGACCCACGGGCAAAGCTGTTATTTATTTTTGGTTTTGTTTTAATTGTCTTTGTGGCTAACAACGTCGCAACATATGCGCTGCTGGGCGCTTTTACACTTTTAATTGTTTTTTTATCGAACGTAAAGCTCCGGTTTTTAATTGCCGGTTTAAAGCCGGTGATTCTGCTTATTTTATTTACTTTTTTTCTGCATGTGTTTTTTACGAAAGAAGGAGAGATTCTGGCGCAGGTTGGCTTTTTAAGCATTTACGAAGGCGGCGTCATCAAAGGGGTTTTTATTTCATTACGGTTTTTCCTATTGATTCTGGTGACCTCTCTTTTGACGCTGACGACACCGCCCATCTCAGTCACAGATGGAATTGAGTCATTATTCGGTCCGCTTAAAAAAATCAAAGTGCCGGTCCATGAGCTTGCGCTGATGATGTCAATCTCACTTCGGTTCATTCCAACGCTTCTGGATGAAACGGATAAGATTATGAAAGCGCAAATGGCCCGTGGTGCTGATTTTACGAGCGGTTCGATAGCCAATCGGGTAAAGGCGGTTATTCCACTTTTAATTCCCCTTTTTGTCAGTGCGTTTAAGCGGGCGGAGGAGCTCGCGGTCGCAATGGAAGCCCGTGGTTATAAAGGCGGCGAGGGCCGAACGAAATACCGCGTTTTGGCGTGGCATGTGCGTGATACAGGGGCGCTGCTGCTTCTTGCTGTGCTGGCCGGCGCATTATTTATGCTGAGAAGCTGATAGGAGGATGAGCGTGAAACGAATTAAATGTGAGCTTATGTATGACGGATCGCGCTTCTCTGGCTATCAGTCGCAGCCGAAAGACCGGACTGTGCAACAGGAGTTAGAGAAGGCGCTCTGGAAGATTCATAAAAAAGTGCCGGTTAAAACGCATGCCTCTGGCCGGACAGACGCCGGTGTGCACGCGATGGGACAGGTCGTTCATTTTGATACACTCATTACGATGCCGGCGGAGCGGTGGGCCCGTGCATTGAACGGCGAGCTGCCAAGCGATATATCGGTTAAGCGGACGGAAGAAGTGCTTGAGGAGTTTCATGCCCGTTATTCGGTTACGGGCAAGGAATATCGGTATCGTATTTACCGCACGCGCTACCGCGATCCATTCCGTACGGTATATGCACACCATTATCCGCACCAGCTTGAGGTGGAGCGGATGAAAAAAGCAGCTGTTCACTTACTGGGAGAGCATGATTTTACGTCTTTTTGTTCCACGAAAAGCGATAAAGAAAACAAAGTACGGACTGTCACAGATATTTCATTTTTCGAACAGGGTGACGATCTTGAAATTCGGTTCAAAGGCACGGGTTTTTTATACAATATGGTCCGGATCATGGTTGGAACACTTATTAAAGTGGGCAACGGCCGGCTGGAGCCGGAAGACGTCGCGCGTATTTTAACGGAGCGTGACCGGAACCGTGCTCCCCAGACCGCACCTGCCGAAGGGCTTTATCTTTGGGAAGTATTCTATGAATAATCACTTTACGGATTTGCCGGCAGGCAGCATGAGAGAATGTCTTTTTAACGCCAAAAGTTGTTTCTCTTAGAACTTCTTCGTGACAACTTCACCAAGTGTTGCATTTTGTCTTGACATTGACTAGCAGGCGGTATATTATAGCATATGGTATGTTATTTGACCCCACGATCAGCCCCGGAAAGTTAATCGTGATATAAATACATGGAACCGTAAAACATAAACAAATCAGGAGGGTAAATAATGCGTACGACTTATATGGCTAAAGCAAGCGAAATCGAGCGTAAATGGTTCGTGATCGATGCTGAAGGCAAAACATTGGGCCGGCTTTCAAGCGAAGTAGCATCTATTTTGCGCGGCAAACATAAACCAACTTTCACACCACACGTTGACACTGGCGATAACGTTATTATTCTTAATGCGTCTAAAATCGAATTAACAGGCAACAAACTTCAAGGGAAAATTTACTACCGTCACAGCATGTATCCAGGTGGTTTGAAAACAACTACTGCAGGTCAAATGCGTGATAAAAACCCTGAAAGAATGCTTGAGCTTGCTATCAAAGGCATGCTTCCAAAAGGTTCTTTAGGCCGTCAAATGTTCAAAAAACTTCACGTTTACGCTGGAGCAGAACATAAACATGAAGCACAACAACCAGAAGTTTACGAACTTCGCGGATAATTTTAATTATTAAAAGGAGGAAATGACATTGTCACAAGTTCAATACTTAGGCACAGGACGCCGTAAAAGTTCAGTAGCCCGCGTACGTCTCTTACCAGGCGAAGGTAAAATCATCATCAACGGCCGTACTGCTGAAGATTATATCCCATTCGAAGCGCTGCGCACTGTGATCAACCAGCCGCTCGTTGCGACTGAAACAGTAAACAGCTATGATGTACACGTAAATGTAAACGGAGGCGGCTACACAGGCCAGGCAGGAGCGATCCGTCACGGTATCGCCCGCGCTCTTCTGCAAGCTGATCCGGAATTCCGTTCAACACTTAAACGTGCTGGCTACCTTACTCGTGATGCACGTGCGAAAGAACGTAAAAAATACGGTCTTAAAGGCGCTCGTCGCGCACCTCAGTTCTCAAAACGTTAATAGTACGTTTGAAAATCCTTTCTCCATTTGGAGAGAGGATTTTTTTCATTTGTGGAGCTGTTCACTCATATAGTGGTTGTGACAGGAGGCGAGACGATGAAAAAGATCTTGTTCATTGTCATACTCGCGGCAATTGCCGCTTTTGTATATAACGATGTGAAGCCAGCTTTTAATGCGTGGCGTCCGCCGCTTGCCGGCATGACGATTATGATTGATCCGGGGCATGGGGGCATAGATGGGGGTGCAGGAAGTGAACCGGCGCTTGAAAAAGATATCGCGCTATCCGTATCAGAAAAGCTGCGGGAGTTTTTAAACGGGCAGGGGGCAGTCGTGTTAATGACGAGGGAAGAAGATAAAGATTTGGCACAGGACGAAACGAAAATCATTCGGACCCGCAAAACAGAAGATTTGAAAAAAAGAAAGCAGCTCATTAATGATTCGGATGCAGATTTATTTATCAGCATTCATCTAAATGCGATTCCGACAGAACAGTGGCGGGGTGCGCAAACCTTTTATTCTCCCCATCTGCCGGATAATAAACAGATTGCGGTGGATATACAAAAAGAACTAACCGGCAATTTGGAAAACACAGACCGGCAGCCGGCTGAGATCGGCCACGTTTATATTTTAAAAGAAGCAGATGTGCCAGGTGTACTTGTTGAGATCGGCTTTTTATCTAATCCCGCTGAACGTCGGCTGTTAGAAAGTGCAGACTATCAAGAGAAAACAGCAGCCTCCATTTCTCGTGGAATCCTGCGCTATTTAACCCGGGAGTAACCGTTTTCCATCCTTCTCTGAAATGAGTATGTTATACTAAATAACGAGAATAATACAGACGAAGGATGGTGCTCCCCATGATTACAGAAGCGCAGGTACGCGAAATCGTGAATGCCCTTGAAGACCCATTTTTACATAAAAAACTTGCGGAAACGGGCGGCATTGAAGAAGTATCAATCAAAGAAGAAAAAAACCATGTTAGTGTGAAAATTGCCATCGCGCAAACAGGCACGCCGGAACAGCTCCAGCTGCAAATGCGCATTGTCAATTCGCTAAAAGAAGCGGGTGTAGATACAGTTGGAATCCGTTTTAAAGAGCTGTCTGAAGAAGCGGTTGCTAAATTTCGTGGGGCAGATGCTGCAGGAAATGACAAAGGTCTTCTGTCGCCAAACAGCGAAACGACCTTTTTGGCGATTGCGAGCGGAAAAGGCGGCGTCGGTAAATCAACCGTATCGGTCAACCTCGCCGTATCTCTTGCGCGTCTTGGCAAAAAAGTCGGACTTGTCGATGCCGATATTTATGGGTTTAGCGTGCCAGACATGATGGGCATTACAACGCGTCCTGTTGTACGCGGTGAAAAGATTTTTCCAGTTGACCGCTTTGGTGTCAAAGTCATTTCAATGGGCTTTTTCGTTGATGATAACGCACCGGTCATTTGGCGTGGTCCAATGCTTGGCAAAATGCTGAATAACTTTTTCTCAGAAGTAGAGTGGGGTGATCTGGACTATTTGCTTCTTGATTTGCCTCCAGGCACAGGTGATGTGGCACTTGATGTACATACGATGCTGCCGCATTGTAAAGAAGTCATTGTGTCAACGCCACATCCGACTGCCGCCTTTGTTGCAGCCCGTGCCGGTGCAATGGCGCTTCAAACAGACCATGAAGTTATTGGCGTCATTGAAAACATGGCGTACTTCGAAAGCAAAACAACAGGAGAAAAAGAATATATTTTTGGACGCGGGGGCGGTGACAAGCTGGCCGATGAACTGCGTACGGAGGTACTGGGCCGGCTGCCGCTTCAGCAGCCAGACTGGAACGAAGAAGACTTTGCTCCATCGGTTTATGCAGAAGATCATCCACTCGGGACTATTTATCAGGATATAGCAAAAAAACTGGATGAAAAAATTTCATCGAACTAAAAGCTCCCGGGCAGCAGCCCGGAAGCTTTTTTCATGAATATACAAAAAATGTCCATAGCACATGAAAGTGCGTATTGGTACAATCGAAACAGAAGAATATACAGGGGGATTTTTGCGTGGGTATACGAAATTGGATCCGCTTTTTTACACATACATTGCTGATTGGCGGAGCAGTGACCGGCATTTTAGGCTTTATCATCCGCTGGAATGAATTTTCTCCACTGTTTGCGAATGGGGAATGGAAAGAAGTATTATCTGTTCTAACCTGGCTCATTGGAGTGGGGTTTACATTTAGTGTCATCAGCCAGATGGGCTTTTTTGCGTATTTGACGATTCATCAATTTGGTCTTGGCTTATTCCGGTCTTATTGGACCTTTATCCAGCTCGCACTAATCGTCGTTGTTTTGTTCGATCTTGTTTATTTCCGCTTTAAGGCATTCAGTAATGGAGAAGACCTCGGCTCATACTTAATGCTAGCTGCGATTTTACTTGTTTTCGGATTTTTAACAGCCTACATAAAAGCGAAAGGAAAAAGCAAAAACATCTTTATCGCTGCTCTTTTCTTTATGGTCGTCGTGACAACACTAGAGTGGCTTCCTGTCCTGCAGGCAAATGAAAAAAGCTGGCTGTACTTAATGCTTTTCACACTGCTGCCCTGCAACGCCTTCCAGCTGCTCATGCTTCCTAAATACAATCAAAAAACCTCGAAAGCAGGGTAACTTCCTGTTTTTGAGGTTTTTTCATGGAATGTACTCAATTCGTGTCTCTCCACCTGCCATTTCCGATAAGCTGACTGTTTCTTCCTTTTTTATTAAAAGAGACAGCCATTTCTCTGTAATGCGCAAATCTTCTTTCGGATTTAGCAGCACGATATCTCCTTTTTCAACGTGACGGATAAAATCAGTGGGAGTCCGCTTTGCTAAATCAACACTCCATTGGACTGTCAAATAGCCACGTGAAGCAGTAACTTCCGATAATTCCCCGTCATTCTCAGCCGCCCGTATATAAAGATTTCCTTCTTTATGATAAGCACCGAGTATTTTTTGGACAGAAGCAATTTCCTTTTCAACCGCTTTGTCGTCCGAAACATCCGTCAGCAGGACACCGATATCAAATGCCCGGTCAACAAGAAGCTTGGTTGTTTTAGGGTGTTTCTCAAGCCAGGAAGAGGTCACAAAAAAAGAAGCAGTTACCTTGTGCTTAATGAATAGTTTCGCGAGTTTCGCTGCATTCTTTTGAGAATCATCTGCATTTACAGTTAGCGCGATATGCTTGTCCCCTTTGTAAATAGCGGCAGGACGATCAACAAATGAAACAACTGGCTGTTCAGCAGAAGGAGGAATCATCATTAAAAAAAAGATTGCGGAGCAAAGGAAAAGAGCGGTCCATTTCAACTGTTTTATTCGAATAAATAACCAAGGCATCAGGGCTTCAGCCTCCGTTTTAAAGTGGTTTGAAAAAGTATATGAAAAAAAATAAAAAAAAGAAGAAAAAGTATTGACCTTTTGTTCTAATGCATGGTAAATTAAATCTTGCCCGTTACGAGAAGTACACGAATGAAAACATTTTGAAAAGATGTTGACATTCATAACGGCGAATGGTATTATATAAGAGTTGCCGCTGAGCAACAAATTGAACATTGAAAACTGAACAAAATCAATAAAAACGTCAACGTTTTAAGCAAGAAACTTCTACTATAAGATGCTTGTCATCTTAGGTGGAAACAATTGAGCAATCAAACACTTTTTGGAGAGTTTGATCCTGGCTCAGGACGAACGCTGGCGGCGTGCCTAA